>CAYMUQ010000021.1:0-14663 GCA_964393805.1 uncultured Clostridia bacterium | reverse complement strand
GCCATAAAAGAAGAAGACCTCGAAAGAACATTCGTATATCAGCCGAACTCCCTGTCGGAAGAAACTCCGGTGAGGAACGTAAACCTTCCCTGCAGGAGGTGGGTATGAGTATAAAGGCTTCGTCGGCGGCTGCCAACGAAAGGGTGAGCGTAGACTTCTTAAGTCTCGGTAAGGACAACGCCTTAGAGGCGAACGGATTTCATTTCGACGGTAACAAAATTGCCTGTATGCCGGCTTATATGGTTAAATACACACCCTATCTTAATCCCGGTTGCAATAAAATGCTGTATAACTCCTTTAATAACAGGATAACGTTCTTTATGAACGACGGCAAAGTAATTCTATGGGATCAAGAGAATAATAGATTTACCATTCTTGGGGGTGTTGTTTCTTGTCCGCAACATCTCATCGATTGCTATTTCGACGATAACCATTATCCCGCGCTTATATGCGGAAACGTTCTTCATATACTTAAACCGGACGGTACGGTGCTATCCAAGACTTATTCAAGCGAAGTATATTGCTGTGTTTATCACCACGGCAGACTGTTTGACGTAACCCTTGACGATGAAAACAAATTCTACTGGACGGAACAGGGTATGAATTCTTACGACCTCGGTATAGGTAAGGGGGGCATTATGTGCATCCCGGCGGGCGCCGGACGTATAAAGCGTATGTTCAGTCTGGGCGACAGGATAGTTATTTTGCGCGAATACGGAATAAACGTTATGCGCGGTCTTGCCGATACGAGAAACTTTACTCTCGAACCGAATACGATTATGCTGGGTGAAAAAGTTATAGAAAACACGGCTGTCGGAACGGGTAAAAAGATATGGTTCTGTACAAAGCACTATCTATATTGCTTCGACGGCGGCACGCTTACCCAGAAGGAGCATTCCTACGGGTCGGATAACGACAGCGTAATCTGTCTGGATATAATAGACGCAAGGTACGTCTATCTGTCCGTTACCGAAGGCGGCGTAAACTATCTGGTAAGGTACGACCCGTTGACGGACGAGTTTGTCAAGTTTGCGAAAAACTGCAAATATATTTGCAGAACGCCGAGGGGCTTATTTACTTATAAAGGCGATGTGGTCGGAAATCTCGTGAAAGAGAGCGGTTACGGAAACCTGATGAAGTTCAAACGAATAGACTTCGACAACTGTAAGTACAAGACCTTAAAGCGTATCGTTCTGAATGCGGAGCCGCAGGTCAAACTCAAAGTAGCGTTCAAAGACGCGGAGCGCAGTTTCGATGCGGGTGAATACGACAATCTCAATCTGACTGCGCAAAGCTTTGATTTTTCTCTCACGGGCGGCGGCGAGGTGTACGGATTGAAAGCGGTCTGGGAGGTATTCAAATGACGTTCGACATAATAGAAATTACGGACGAAGAGGTTGAAAATCTCTCGGTTGTCCAGTTGAAGCTTTTAAGGACGGCACAGCAGAAAAAAGACGCTTTAGAGCATAAACTCAAAGACCAGTTGCGCGAGTACCGCTTAACCTTCGCAACGTCGGGCAGAAAGATGAGCACTCTTTACGACGCAATGGAGTTCGATCTCTATCAGGAATTTAATTACCAGGTCGAAATCCTGCGCGAACAGCTCGTGTTCAGTATGAGCCTTCGCGAACCCACCGCGGACGACGAGACGGGAGATAAGGGCGAGCTCGGCGGAGAGGACGTAGGTTACGTCGTGGATTACCGGCTCTCGTATCTTGAAAGATACGTGGCGGTGCGCGACTACTATCTCTCGATAGAGAACGCGGACGAGAGGCTTGCGCTCTACGCCAAGGACCAGGTGGCGAGGAAGTATCTCGACACTTACTACACCCATCTTTTCGACTATCTTTACTCGTTTACGACAATGAAGTAAAACAAGGGGCGCCGACCGCATTTTTTGCGGTCGGCGCTTTACTTTTCGCGCTTTTTGCTTTACATTTTACCGCGCATATCTTATAATTGTATTTATGAGAGTTGCCGGCGACTGGAAAGATTACGAAATAATTGCTACGAGTGACGGAATGAAGCTGGAAAGGTGGGGAGCGGTCACGCTCTTAAGGCCCGACCCGCAGGTAATCTGGCACACCGGTAAAGATTTATATTCTTACCCCGGCTTAAACGCCGTGTACAGGCGCAGTGAAAAGGGCGGGGGCGGCTGGCAAATTAAAAAGCCGTTTCCTCAGCAGTGGAACGTAAGCTATAAAGATCTGACCTTTTCGGTCAAGCCTATGGGGTTCAAGCATACGGGGCTTTTCCCCGAACAGGCGGCAAACTGGGACGCGATGCGCGCACTGATAACCGAAAGGAAAAAGGCAAACCCCGACGCAAAGGTAAAGGTATTAAACCTCTTTGCCTATACGGGCGGCGCTACCGTTGCCTGCGCCAAGGCGGGTGCGGAGGTCTGTCACGTAGACGCGGCTAAAGGAATGGTGGAGCGTGCCGGTGAAAACGCGCGTCTATCTGGAATAAACAGCGGTATCCGCTATATCGTGGACGACTGCGCCAAATTCGTTAAAAGAGAGGCGCGGCGCGGAAATAAATACGACGCGATAATTATGGATCCGCCGAGCTACGGCAGAGGTCCCGGCGGCGAGACGTGGAAGCTCGAGGACAGCCTATTCGATTTTGTAAAAAGTTGCACCGAAGTGCTTGCGGAAAATCCGCTGTTCGTTTTAATCAACAGCTACACGACGGGCTTACAACCGACGGTTATAAAAAATATTCTGACGCTTGCGATGGACGGGCGGCAGGGAAGCGCGGAGGCTTACGAAGTAGGACTGCCGACAGACGAGGGGATCGTTCTTCCCTGCGGTTGCAGCGGTATGTTTGTCGGAAGATAAGGTAAAGTATGGACGAAAAAGAACTTGTTATTTTGTACGAGGACAATCACATAATCGTCGTTTTGAAGCCGCAGAATACGGCTTGCTGTCCCGACGAGAGCGGCGACGATAATCTTTTCGAATGCGTCAAGAGCTATCTGAAAGATAAGTACTCTAAACCCGGCAACGTTTTTTTGGGGCTTGTTCACAGGCTCGACAGACCGACGGGCGGGGTAATGGTCTACGCCAAGACCTCCAAGGCGGCGGCGCGGCTTACCGAGCAGATGAAAACGGGCGGTTTCGAAAAGAAATATTTTGCCGTACTTTGCGGAGTACCGTCGAGAAAGGAAGCGACGCTTGAAAATTATCTGAGAAAAAATTCGCTCACCAACACGGTCTACGTATGTACTCATACCGAAGAGGGCGCAAAATCCGCATCTTTGGAATATAAAGTGGTCGCCGAGGCGGACGGGCTGTCTCTTGCGGATATTAAACTGCACACGGGCAGAACCCATCAGATACGCGTGCAGACGGCGGCGATAAACTGTCCCGTCTACGGCGATATGCGTTACGGCGGAGACAAGGCGGTGAAGGGCAAGCTTGCGCTCTGGGCGTACTCGTTGCGCTTTACGCACCCTACCACGGGCGAGAAGATGTGCTTTAAGATTGAACCTCCGAAGGACGAGGGAGTTTGGAAAAAGTTTGACTTTAATGCCGATTTTATATAATAAAGTGCGCGCTTGCAGGCGAAACTTATTGACAAACGCGGCGCGGTTAGTGTAAAATCAGTCTGTTAGACTGTTTAGTCTACGGCGCGGTTCGGTCATAATTTTAATTACCGACAGACGGAAACGGAAAAAAATTCATTTAAGGTTTATAGCCATGAAAACGTATAAAAGACGTAGAACATTTATAATTTCGCTGGTAACGGCGGCGCTCATCGCGCTGTCTACAGCGGTTATGCTCTTATGCGGAGTTACGCGCACTTCGGCGTTTGCCGACGATAGATGGGTACAGCTTGACGGCAGTACCGTGTTCAACATAGACAACATACGAGGTGCGGAAATAACCTCCTGGAAGGGCGAAAGCACTACCCAGGCGGGTGAGAACGACAGCACGGAGACCGTCGACCACTACTACACGATGTTTAAAATCGGGGACGGTCAGACCATTTCTTACCGTCAAAATCTCGCATACAGATGGAAGACGGGCAACTTCGACGGCGACGGAACCTATCTCGGTCAATACAGCGAAAATATTTTCTCTATGGAGTTCGCGTTTGCTTCGGTTGACTTTAAAAAGTTTACTATAAGATTTCAGTCCCAGCAGTACGCATACGCCAAAGACAACATAACCGAAAACTTTGCGGAGTTTACGGTAAACGAGGACGGTAAGCTGTGCTTTGCGGCAAAGTCCGACGAGGACGAAGAGGTTACCCCCGTAGAGCTTTGCGATACGAAGGACGAAGTCTTCGATAAGATTAAATTACAGTTCGGAGGTTTCTCCGAAGGCGAATATAAAATAAGAGTAAGCGTAAACGGAACTATGGTTTCAGACGGCGATTTCTCGTTCGTCAACGTTTTTGAAAACTACGCGACCTACGTCTCCTCAGGCGATTCTGCGGTAACTCCGTTAAGATTTGGCGCGGAATTTACGGACGGGCAGAAGGAGAGCGGCAAAACCGCCGAAATGATATTCTTCTCGCTCAACGGACAGAGCTTCGAGATGTACGACCGCGGAAACAACGGCCGTTACGACTACGTTAAGGATACCGCGGCGCCCGTAATGTGTTTCGGCTCCACGCCCTCGTATCTTGAATACGGCAAGACGATAGGCTTTACCTATAAGACTATCGACGTGCTTGCTTCGTCGCCCAGAACTACCGCTTATTACTACGTCTTAACGGGTACTCAGTACGCAGACGCGGACTACGATTACGACAAGTCCAGCGCAAAATGGGACGATGAGATTAAAGAGATTACCGACGAGGAAGAAAAGGAAAAGGTAAAAAATCCCTATATCTCGGTTTCGTCGGGCAGTGATATAAGAATAGTAAGAGACGAGGATACCTTCGTTCCTTCGAAATATCTCAATGCGGACACCGACTATAAGGTATACGGTCTCGTAAAGCTTTACTTCGAGATAAGCGATTTGTCGCCTACTTCGTCCTATTCGCAGAAAGATTACATTTACGCGGAATGGTTCGTCGATAATAGCGTGCTCGAAAATATCTACGACGTAAAGGGTGAGAGCGGTAAGACCTCCTGGTTTATAAAGCTCGTAGACGGCAAGGACGGTCCCACTCTTGCGACCAACGGCGTAATATACGATTATTATTCCGACGGCGCAAAATCTATAGAAGAGATTTACGGAGATAAGGTCGAGGAGATAAGAGCGGCTTATCAGCAGAGAATAGACGAAGCTATTTACGACCTCAAGGATAAGGACACCGAGGACGGAAGCAACGACCACAAGCTCTTCGGAGGCGGCAACAACAAGTTCTATCTGCCTTCTATCGAGAGCAACTTCGTAGATTGCTCGCTCGACAGATATTGCTCGGCTTCGGACTACACTTACTCGCTTTATTATCAGACTTCGAGCGGAGCTTCCAACACGAATAAGTCGCTTGCCTACAATAAGATGTCTATAAGCATCTCCGAAGCAAACGTCAGATACTATTTCAAAATATATATAAAGGACGCATTCGGCAACGCTATGCGCTATCCCGCGACCAAGCTCGACGACGAGGGTAACCCCGTTATGATAGGCGGCAAGGCGGCAATCGAGTGGAAGGAGATACCCGAGGATAAAATCTGGGACGACGAATACGCTGACCTTCTTCCCGAGTTCTATTTCGACGTGGACTACAAGCCCGCTACGGTAGAACCTCCCAAGAACCCTTCGCTTGCGTACGTCGGAACCTCTTATTCCGGATTGTCGTTCACGATTAACGGCGTTTCGGGAACTTACAGCTCGTCGTATGACCTCTATATATTCAAGAGAAGCGAGATGTACGAAAAGACGGGTAAGAGACTTACCAATGCCGAAATAATCGATAATTTCGACAGCTTGTTCGACAACACTTACGACGAGAGTATAGATACGCGCAGTATGTTCGTTACCGTCAAGCCCTCTTCGACGCTGGTTGCGGGCAATCCCAACTATAAGCTCTTCAAGGCGATAGACTGGAACAGCGGCAGTGTGTCCTTCGTACCTCAGTCGGTTGACGAATCTTACGTAGTAAAACTTACGCTTACCGACAGCACTACGAACAACGTAAGCAACAGCTATGCGGTAGTTTCTCCTTCGGTACAGACCACGTCTCTCCCCGGTGAGAATAACTGGGCTGAAAACAACGTAACGAGTATCGTACTTTTGGTTATTGCAGGCGTGTGCCTTGCATCGTTGGTTGTTCTGCTTGTCATAAGACCTAAGGATAAGCGCGACATCGACGCGGTATATACCGAGGCTTCCGAGAAGAAGGGTAAGAAATCAAATAAAGAATAAAATATAAGACCTCCGCACAATGCGGAGGTCGTTTTTTTCGTTTTTCGTCATAAAATAGTTTTATATACAGTAAAAATTCAGGTATTGACAAATTATTTAAAAAGTGTTATAATTTGCGATGGGATAATATGATTATGGAAGGGAATACGTTTGTTTATAGCGGAAAGAATATGAAAAGAGAGCATATCTTAAGAAAACTCGAGTTTTTTGCCGATAAGGATTTAAGCCACTCTTACGATTCGTTGACCAGTATTTTGAACAGAGATACTATGATTTCGTATGCCGAATGGCTTATCGAAAACAACAGACCGTTCAGTTTCTTCATTATAGATATTGATAACTTCAAGAACGTAAACGATACTTACGGCCACCTCGTCGGCGATATGGTATTGGCTCAAACGGCGCAGTATTTCGTCACTCTCACCGAGGCTAAGGGCGTGGTTGCCCGCTACGGCGGCGACGAGTTCTTTATGATTTTCGAGGACGTAGTCGACTATAATGATATCTGGGCTATCGGTCATAATATCGATATGAGTATAGGCAGGCTCAAATTCGAGGGCATTCCCAATCTTGCCGTAACCGCGTCTATAGGTATTTCGCGTTTCCCCGAAAACGCAACGACGTACGACGAAATTTTAAGCCTTGCAGACAAGGCGCTGTACCGTGCGAAGATGAAGGGCAGAAACTGCTTTATAATCTACCTTCCCGAAAAGCACGCGAATATTTCGCTGCAACACGAGAGGGAAAAGCGGCTCACTTCAATGCAACTGTGTTTCAACGTATTTAACAGTCTCACAGCCTGCGGCGAGGATATATCCCTTGCGATATCCACGACTTTCAAGAGCCTTATATCCTATTATATGTTCGACCATATCTGTATCGAGTCGCACAAATCGCTCAATCACAGCGTCATATTTACGCTGTCGCGTCATAAGATTTTCGGACATATTCCTTACGACGACATAGATTCCCACCTCGGCGCGATAGGCTACGCGACGATAAATAATTCGTGGGCGTTAAACGATGACGAGGTTGACCCTCTCGAAGAGGTGTTCAAGAAGCAAAACTTAGCTTCCTCGCTGTTTTGCAAGATTGCCGCGTACGGTACCGAATACGGCTTTATCAGGGTAGACACGACGAGTACTTCGCGTATCTGGCAGAACGGAGAAATTTCTATGATAATGATAGTGGCAAACTATATAGGATTGCTGTTGCATTATCACCATAAAACGCTTGAAGATTTACCTATCGTTGCTCCCATTGAGGCAGGCAGTATAGAATAACGAAAACTTAAAAATAACCCCGCTTACGGCGGGGTTTTTAATTGCTCGAAAAAAATTTATTTTGCGCGGTATTATACAAATTATCGTGCCGCACTTGCTTTTTTATACAATATATGGTACAATAATGCATAATGGAAATTATTGGCGTTCGGTTCGTCCGAACAGCCGACCATAAAAATTACACGGGACAATTAAAATGGCAGAAAAGGGATACAATGCAGACGATTTAAAAGTATTGGAAGGTCTGGAAGCGGTTCGCGTCCGCCCCGGTATGTATATCGGTTCTACGGGAGTAAAGGGACTTCACCATATTCTTTGGGAGATAGTCGACAACTCTATAGACGAGGCGGCTAACGGCTTTGCGGACGAGATAACCGTCGTCTTAGAGAGTGACGGCTCCGCATCCGTAGAGGATAACGGAAGAGGTATGCCGACCGATAAGAATACCAAGACTGGTATGAGCGGTGTAGAGCTGATATTTACAAAGCTTCACGCGGGCGGCAAGTTCGACAGCGGCAACTACGCGTTTTCGGGCGGTCTGCACGGTGTAGGCGCGTCGGTCACCAACGCGCTTTCCAAATGGCTGAACGTGGAGGTCTACCGCGGTACGGTCTTTAAAATGGGCTTTACCTCAACCTACGACGCCAAACAGAAAAAGTGGCTGTGCGGCATACCCTCGGCGCCCCTCGAAAACACCAGACAAAAGACGCAGAAGAAGGGCACAAAAGTCTGCTTTATGCCCGACTCGGAAGTCTTTGAAACGGTGGAGTGGAGCTACGATACCGTCGCAAAGAGACTTAAAGAGCTTGCGTTTTTGAACAAGGGCGTCCGCATAAACTTCCGCGACGAGAGACAGCTATATAGAATTGAAGAGACGGCTTCGGAAGAGGGCGACGAAATAGTAAAGACAAAGGTTCCTCTGCCGATGAAGGAGCCCGTATCATACAAATACGACGGCGGACTTATAGACTTTGTAAAATACTTAAACGACGGCAAGACTGCGTTATATCCCCAGCCTTTATACTATTCGGCAATCAAGGATATACAGGTCAAGGGTGCGCCCGCGGGTAAAATAAAGGTCGAGTTCGCGCTCGCGCACACCAAGGACGACGAGGAAAACCTGTATTCCTTCGTAAACAACATATCCACCGTCGAGGGCGGCTATCACGAAATAGGCTTTCATAACGGCGTTTTAAAGGCGGTAAACGAATTTGCTCGTTCGAGCGGCGTTTTGAAGGCGAAGGATCAGCCCTTTATCGCCGACGACATAAAGGAGGGCTTGACCGCCGTTCTGACCGTTCAAATGAACAACGTAGAATTCGAAGGTCAGACCAAGACCAAGCTCGGCAATCCCGAGGCTAAACTTCCCGTCGAACAGGTCGTAACCGAGGGACTTACCGCGCTTATGAACACGCGCGGCAACCGTCCTATTTTCGACGAAATAGCAAAGAAAGCAAAGTTTGCGGCTGACGACAGAATTAAGCACCGCGCCGAACGCGACGTCGCCAAGGCGGCGAACGACAACGACGGGTTGAATCTCATAGGTAAGCTTGCGCCCTGCTCGGGTAAAAATCCCGAAATGAACGAGCTTTTTATAGTCGAGGGCGACTCCGCAGGCGGCACGGCAAAGCAGGCGAGAGTAAGACAGTTCCAGTCGATTTTACCCCTCAGGGGTAAGCCGTTGAACGTACAGAAAAAGACGGCTTTGCAGGCTCTTCAAAACGAGGAGATTAAGACGCTCGTTTCGGCGATAGGCGCGGGCTTCAACCGCTCCTTCGACGTCGAAAAGACGAGATATAAAAAAGTCATTATTTTGTCGGATGCAGACCAGGACGGTTTGCATATCCGCTGTATACTTTTAACCTTCTTTTTCAAATATATGCGCGACCTCGTGACTGCGGGTTGCGTCTATATAGGTATGCCGCCTTTATACAAGGTATACAAAAAAGACGTCGTAGAGTACGCATACGACGACAAGGAACTTGACGAAAAGATAAAAAAGGTTGGCAAGGGATATTCGCTTCAAAGGTACAAAGGTCTCGGCGAAATGTCCGCCGACCAGCTTTGGGATACTACGATGAACCCCGCTACGCGCAATCTTATACAGGTTACGCTCGAGGACGTTACGCTCGCGGCGGAGACCATAGATATGCTTATGGGCGATAAGGTGGACGGCAGAAAGCAGTTCCTCGCCGAGAACGCCGATTTCAATAAGGTCGACGGCTTTATCGAAAAGGTCAACGTCGTAAAGGGCAATACTGCGGAGGAGGACTGATAGATGGCTAAGAAGAAAGACGACAATTTTCAGACCTTTATCCCCACAGGCAAGGTGTTTACCACTCCTTTAGAGGAGGTAATGCCGCAGTCGATGCTACCCTACGCCGAGTTCGTAATTTTGGACAGAGCGCTGCCCCGCGTCGAGGACGGACTTAAACCCGTTCAGAGGCGTATTCTCTACACTATGATAGAGATGGGGCTTACTCCCGACAAGCCGCACAAAAAATCCGCGAGAATAGTCGGCGACTGTATGGGTAAATATCACCCCCACGGCGACAGCTCTGTCTACGACGCGATGGTTCGTATGGCGCAGGACTTCAATATGCGTGCGACGCTCGTAAACGGTCACGGAAACTTCGGCTCTGTGGACGGCGACAGCGCCGCCGCAATGAGATATACCGAGGCGAGATTAGAGCCGCTCGCTTTGGAGCTTTTGAAGGACATCGACAAAGAGACCGTTCCCTTTTCGTTCAACTTCGACGACAGTTTATTAGAGCCCGACATACTGCCAGGCAGGTTCCCCAATTTATTGGTAAACGGCGCGAACGGCATAGCTGTAGGTCTTGCAACCAATATTCCCACGCACAACCTCGGCGAGGTTATAGACGGCGTATGCGCGTACATAGATAACCCCAGAATATCCCTGAGCGAAATGATGAAAATAATACCCGGACCGGACTTTCCGACGGGCGGTTATATCATCGAAAACGAGCTTAAACAGGCGTATGAGACGGGCAGGGGCAGAATAACGATGCGCGCCCGTTACTCGGTCGAAAACGGCGATAACGGCAAGAAGGAAATAATATTTACCGAGCTTCCGTACCAGACCAATAAAGCCGAGCTTCTGCGCAAGATAATGGTGCTTAAAAACGAGGACAAAAAGGACGCACTGTCGGGCGTTGCCGACATTGTCGACGAGTCCGACCGCTCGGGTATGCGCGCAGTCGTATACTGTAAGCGCGACGCCGACGTGGATGCTATCCTTGCCTGTCTTTTTAAGTATACAGATTTGGAGTGCAGTTTCGGTATAAATATGGTCGCGATAGCGGGCGGTAAGCCTCAGCAACTCGGACTTTTAGACGTCATTAAATATTACGTTGCCTATCAGCGGCAGGTGGTCATAAGAAGAACCAAGTACGAGTTAAAGGAAGCGGAGGCTCGCTGTCACATATTAGAGGGCTTGATAATCGGCGTACACAATATCGACGAGGTCATTAAAATAATTAAGACCAGCGAGAGTACGGCGGTTGCGCGTACGCGCCTTATGGAAACCTTTAACCTCTCGCAACAGCAGGCTCAGGCAATTCTCGACTTGCGCCTCGCCCGTCTTGCAAAGCTCGAAATAGCAAAGCTCGAGGACGAACTTGCACAGCTTAAAAAGAGGATAGAAAGATTAAAGGCAATCTTAGCTTCGCGCGAAGAGCAGATGAATATCGTCAAGAGCGAGATGCGCGAAATAAAGCTCAAATACCCCTGCCCGAGAAAGACGCAGATAGTGTCCTCGATAGAGGATATCAAGACTTTCAGACAGGATATAAAGCGCGCGGCGACCGACTGGATGCTGACTGTTACGGCGGGCGATAACGTCAAGTTTATTGACAAAATCGAGTTCGATCAGAAACATAAAAAACCGCTCGGGAACGCATACAGACAGGATACCCTGTATAAGCAGATTGCCGTTACTCGCTCGGACGGCGCGGCGCTCATTTTCACCAATTACGGCAACTGTATAAAGGTGGATTTAAACGAGTACGAAGCCTCGGGAATGGCGAACTCGGGCTCTAAATTAAAGGACTTCTACGACGGCGCGTTGAGAGGCGAAAAGGCGGTAAAAATTTATCCATTGACTGCTAAAATGCCCGAGGGAGATTTACTTATCTACACCAAGCTCGGTACGGTAAAGCGTACGCCGTGGGAGGAGTACTCGGTAAATAAACAGTGCTTCCCCGCAATAAAATTAAAGCCCGGCGACGAGGTTTTGAACGTAGAGAAATTCATTGAAGACGACGACGCAACTATGTGCTTCGTTACCCGCGAGGGCATCTGTCTCAACGCGGCGAAGGACGACGTTCCTTCGCAGGGCAGAGTAACGGGCGGCGTAAGAGGAATACTTTTAAACGACGGCGACGAGGTCGTGTTCGCTACGCAGTTCTTCGGCGAGGGCGAAATTATCGTTCTCTCCGACCAGGGTTGCATAAAGAGAGTTATAGCTTCGCTGTTCCAGCCGATAGGAAGGGGCAGAAAGGGTATGATGATAGTCGACGGCAAGTCCAAGGTAATCTTCGCCGATTACGTCACCGTTCCATACAAGGTTGCGATAGTGCGCTCGGACGGCTCCGTCGAAGAGACGGACACCGAGAATATCGGCATAGAGCCCCGTCCTTCCAAGGGCAAACCGCTTGCGAGGGCTTCGGAAGTCACCGCGGCGTTTGCGCTGAGATACCGTTCCGAATACGAAGACGGCAATATGCAGATAAGGTTAGACTAAAAGATTTTAAGGCGCGGCGCGTTTGCGCCGCGCCTCGTATTTTCAAGGGTAAAAACTATGTTAAAAAAGCTTATTGACGCGGCAATATGCCGTGAAGACTGCGATATAGCATTAAAAAATGCCAACGTCGTCGACGTATTCGGAGGCGGCGTAATTTACTGCGACGTGGGAATAGTGGAGGGCCGCATAGTCGGTTTGGGTAAATACAGTGGTAAGACCGAGTACGACCTCGGCGGCAAGTTCGTTTTACCCGGGTTAATCGACGCGCACGTTCATATCGAGAGCTCTCAGCTCTGCCCCGAAAGCTTTGCGTCGCTGGTCGTTCCGCGCGGCACGACTACGGTAATCGCCGACCCGCACGAGATAGTCAACGTGTGCGGAATAAGCGGTTTGAAATATATGAAAGAGGCGGCGGCAAGTACTCCGCTCGACGTTAAAATTATGCTTCCGTCCTGCGTTCCCGCAACACCGTATGAAACGAGCGGTGCGGAGCTGAACGCCGAAATGACTGCGCAATATATGCAGGATAAAGACGTGTTCGGACTGGGCGAATTTATGAATTATCCCGCCGTTATAGCGGGGGATACCGAAGCGCTGAAAAAGCTGGAAAGCGCGAAAAGTTACGGTAAGGTCTGCGACGGTCACGCGCCCGCAGTGACGGGTAACGCGCTCAACGCTTATCTTTGCGGCGGAATAAGGACCGACCACGAATGCGTGAGCGGAGAGGAAATCGAAGAGAAAATTGCAAAGGGTATGTACGTAATGCTGAGACACGGCTCCTCGGCGCGCAACATCGAAGAAAACTGCAAATTTATAAACGATAAAAACGCCCGCAGATTTTTGATATGTACCGACGACAGACACGCCTGCGACCTTAAAGAAAAGGGACACGTAGACGACGCCCTCCGCATAGCCGTCGCAAATGGAGTGGACCCCGTGACCGCAGTGACGGTTGCAACCTTGAACGCCGCCGAGTGTTATAATCTCAAAGAATTGGGAGCGGTCGCGCCTTCGTATATCGCCGACCTGTGCGTATGCGAAAACTTAAAGGACTTCAAAGTAACGATGGTCTTTAAGGGCGGTAAGCTTGTTGCAGAGAACGGCAGACCGCTGTTCGATACAGCTCCGAATGTACCCGACGCAGTGTGCGGTACCGTCCGTTTAGGCGAGGTCACTGCCGACAAATTCAGACTGCGGCTTAAAAGTAACAGAGCAAAGGCTATCACGGTGACGGGCGGAAGTTTAATTACGGGCTGTTCGGTTGAAACCGTCGAAAGCGTTGACGGCGACGTCGTTTTAAAGGACGGACTTTTAAAGCTTGCGGTTGTCGAAAGACACGGCAAAAACGGCAATATAGGTCTCGGACTTTTAAAGGACTTCGGGTTTAAGGGCGGAGCGCTCGGAATAACCGTCTCGCACGATTCGCACAATCTCATTATTGCGGGAGACGGCAACGCCGCAATGGCGTCGGTTGCCTCCGCGCTCGAAAAGTGCGGCGGAGGTATGGCGGTTGCGGTAAGCGGAGGAGAGGTGAAGTTTGTACCTCTCGAAATTGCGGGACTTATGACTGCGGCAGACCCCGAAAAATTTATTAAAGAGAGCGAAGGACTGTATAATCTTGCGTATTCGATGGGCGTAAAAAAAGAGTTTGACGCGTTCATCTCGCTCGCGTTTTTGTCGCTTGCCGTAATTCCGCATTTAAAGCTTTTGGATACTGGGCTTTTCGACGTGGACGAATTTCAGTTCACCGATATAAACGCCTGACCGACCCGACGATACCAATACGAAAAAATCAGAGTAAACTTCCCCGCAAGCCTTTTGCGGGGATTATTTTGCGTAAAATCTAAAATATCTCATTTTTTTTTAAAAAATGCTTTTACATAGCGGCGAAAATATAGTACAATGATACTCGGACTAATATTTTTTTGGAGTAAGAAATGGGACTTTTGAATTTTCTTTCCAACCGCGACAGCAGAAGAGCTGTCAAGAAGTTGGATAAGCTTGCGAAAAAGGTCGAGGATTTAGAGCCTAAGTACGCGGCTATGACCGACGAAGAATTAAAGGGTCAGACGGCTATTTTAAAAGAGAGACTTGCAAACGGCGAGACGCTGGACGACATACTCTTCGACGCGTTCGCCGCTTTGAGAGAGGCGAGCTGGCGAGTACTCAAAATGAAGCACTTCCACGTGCAGATTATCGGCGGTATCTGTCTTCACCAGGGCAGAATAGCCGAGATGAGAACGGGCGAAGGCAAAACCCTCGTTTCGACATTGCCCGCATATTTAAACG
>CAYMUQ010000020.1:0-14837 GCA_964393805.1 uncultured Clostridia bacterium | reverse complement strand
ACTGCATCGACTGGACGGGTAAGCCCTGGTCGCCCGCTAAGTTCGACAAGAAAGATAAGTCGACCTGCGCCGCTCATCCCAATTCGAGATTTACCGCACCCGCTCAGAACTGCCCCTGCGTTTCACCCGATTTCAATTCCAAAGAGGGCGTTCCCCTGTCCGCGATTATCTTCGGCGGCAGAAGGGCGAGCACCACTCCCCTCGTATATCAGTCGAGAGACTGGAACCACGGCGTGTTCATAGGCTCGGCTATGTCGTCCGAGACGACCGCGGCGGCAACCGGCGCGGTAGGCGTTCTCCGTCACGACCCCATGGCTATGAAGCCTTTTGCAGGCTATCATATGGGCGACTACTTCCAGCACTGGATCGATATGGGCAAGGTTGTTAAAAATCCCCCGAAGATATTCAACGTAAACTGGTTCCGCACCGACAAGGACGGCAACTTTATGTGGCCCGGCTTCGGCGACAATATGCGCGTTTTGGAGTGGATACTCAAGCGTTGCGACGGCACGGTAGACGCGGACGAAACGGCGATAGGCTTCGTACCCAAGGCTGAGGATATAGACCTTACCGACCTCGACTACGAAATCGCACCCGGCAAGAAGTTCGGCATCGAGGAGCTTAAAGAAATTCTCGCAGTCGACAAGGCTAAGTGGGCAAAAGAAGCCGAGGAAATTCAGGGTTACTACGACGGCACCGTCAAGACCCGCATCCCTGCAGAGCTCACCGAGTGTCTCGAAACCTTAAAGGCTAACTGCGCAGAGAGCAAGAAGGCTGAAAAAAAGGACGATACCGAGAGCAAGCCCAAGGCTAAGACCGCAAAGAAGGCGGATAAAGAATAATCGTCCGTCACAATAAATCTTTCATAGGTTGTAATACGTTATAGTCATAATTAAAATAGTTAACCCCTGCGGCAGAATTGCCGCAGGGGTTTTCGTAATTAAAGCTTTTTCTCAATTTCTCGAATTACCGCTTCCATTTTGACGTCGAGCGCACAACATATGCGATAAAAAGTTTCCAGCGTAGGTTTTCTCGTTCCGCTCTCGATTGCGCTTAAATGCGTTCTGCCTATATCGGCTAACCCGCTCAAAACCTCCTGCGAAACGCCCTTTCGTCTTCTGTATTCCGCAATAACTTCACCGACAATTTTAGCGTCTAACGTTGGAACAAACATATCATTCACATCCTTTTTGATATAATAATGATAGCTTATTCAATTCATAATTTTGAATACATAAGTTGACAATAGTACACTTATGTGTTAAAATAGCTGTATGTTTTACAGGAGATAAATTATGGACAAAAAGTTTTTAAAGCATTTAAAAGAAGACAGCGAGCTATACGAAGTTTTAAAAAACGAACCGCACTTTCCCGCAACAGACTTACTGAAAGAACTCGAACCATTACTAAATGATTATTTCGAAGCTCAATTTGAATTTAACGGACGGGAAATAGTCGCAGTATTTCTCAACGGGCAGAAAATTCGTATCAGCGCAGAAGAGATTAAATAAGTTAAGGAATTATACAATTGAATACGGCACGCCGCGTCCGCGGTTCAGCCGCATAATAAAAGGCGCGTTGACTAACGCGCCTTTTTATTTAATCGGATTGTTTTCAGTTCTCGTCGGGAAGCTCCACCTTGTCGAATACGGGGTCGTTTAAAAATTCCGCCATAGTAATATCGAGCGCACGGCAAATTCTGCAAAGAGTAGTCATACTTATGCCCGAAACACTTTTACTGCGGAATATGTTGCTTATACTCTGCGCCTTAACTCCGGGCAGAGAACCCAAAGTCTTCTTCTTCATTTTGCGTTCCTTCAAAATAGCGCCCAAACGCTGCGCTACCGCTTCTGTAATGGTCATTTATATATCTCCTTGGCGGCTGATATCCCGCCTGCGTAAATTATTCTTCGTCGCTGTGAGTGTTGCCCGAATTGCCGAGGAAGGTACCGAAGTGTATCTCCTTCTTGCCTCTCGGAGCGCCCGAACGGGGTGCGCCGCCTCTTCCTCCGCGGTCGCGGTCACGACCTCCGCGGGAGCGCGAATCGCGCCTATTATCTCTCCCTCTTCCGTCGCGGTCGCGTCCGCCGCGCACGGTATAGGGCTTGCCTCCCTCTATCTCGTTGTTGGGGATAATGACTACGAACCTTGCGGGCTCTTTGCCGCTGGATATTGTCTTTACCTCTTCGCTGTCTGTGAGCGCGGAGTGAATTATTCTTCTTTCGTAGGGGTTCATCGGTTCGAGAGCAACTCTTCTCTGCTTTTCGACCGCCTTCTTTGCAAGCCTTTGCGCAAGCTCGGTTAAAGTCTGTTCTCTGCCCGACCTGTAATTTTCGCAGTCGACCACGACCTTTTTATAATGGTCCCTGCCGATGTTCGCAACGGCGCCTGCAAGCGTCTGTATAGCGTCGAGAACCTCGCCGTGACGGCCTATAACCTTATTGCTCTCGGTAGAGGTCAGAACTATCTCGACCTTATCGCCGTCGCTGACAAGCTCGGTTACGGCGTTGAGGTTTAAAATGTCCATAAGTCCTTCGATAAAGGTTACCGCCTTTGCGCCGTCGGACTGCTTTTTAACGACTTTGACCTTTGCCTTCGCGCCGCCTATAAGTCTCTTTTTGCCTTCGTCGAGAACGGTGATTTCCGCCTCTTCTCTGGTTATCTGCAATTCGGCGAGAGCGGCTTCTATCGCGTCTTCCGCCGTCTTGCCGTAATATACGTTTTGTTCGTCCATCTGCATTACTTCCTTCTGTTATTACCCGCTGACCTTGCGCGCGCTCTTATTTTCCTCTTCTTATTAAGAATTTTATCGAGCTCGCCCGCCTCTTCCTTCTTCTTGAACCATACGTCTACGCACTTGTTTATAATTAGCATAGTTATCAGTCCGTACAGGGTATTCGTAATCATATACAGCGAGAACGACGCGCTGTAGAAGAAAGAGAATATTCCGTAGATTACGGGCATCATAATTAGCATCCACTTATTCGTTCGTGCGCCCGAACCGTCTACCGTGCTTAAATCGTTCACCGATTTGTTTGCTCTCATCGAAATGAACTGTTGCAAGAGCATCAAGCCGATTGATAATATAATTAAAATAAAGTAGCCGTTGTACTGTCCCTTCTGCACGGTCAAAGCCGCCGTGACTTTATTGTAGCTCTCGGCATAATTGTCGCTTATCGACGCCTTGGAAATGGTCGACTGGAATTTGCTGAAATCGGGGACCGCCTTATTGAGCGTCGAATCGGGATACCATAAGTTTTTAACCCAAAGGAAATGGTCGTTGTTGCCCGCCTCGTAATATTCATTTACCGCCTGTGCGGCAGGCTCCTCGAGATAGAAGCTTACGAGAGTATTTCGTAAAGCTTTGTTCACGTCGGTTAAAGGCTGTCCCTCCGCGGGATTGACGAGCGCCGCGTCGAACGCGCCGTTAAAGCCGGTGTGCTTGCTCTGATATTTTTCGGCGAGTGCGGTAAACACCTCCGCCTCCGTCGTATAAGCAGTTTCGTTGTCGGCGTTATACGCTTTTATGAATTTTTCATAGCTGACCGTATAGTCGGTCTTGTATTTTACGCCGTCTTCTTTGTCCGCCTCGTCCAAAACCTGCGTACCGTCGGGAGCTATCCAGACAGTCTGCAAGAAGCCGTCCTCATTTTCGGTCTCGTCGTAAACGTAGGTCTGCACGACGCCGTTGTACTTGTCGACCATATTGTTATAGCTTTCGAGGTTGGCGTACTGCGAAACGGTCGAGAACGCGCTGAATACTATAATGAATATTACGAGCGACACTATCATAGGAAGGCACGCGCCGAACATAGAGTATCCGCTTGCCTTCTGCAGTTCCATAACCTTCTGGTTATACATAGCCTTGTCGTTCGCGTACTGTTTTTGCAGTTTTTCCATCTGCGGACGCATTCTCTCCATAATGAGAGCCTGCTTTTTGGTCTTTATACGCGAATAGATATCGAGCGGCAGAACTATCGACTTTAATATGATTGTAAAGACGATTATTCCGACGCCGACTATTCCTATACTGCCGATAAGTCCGTAAATAAGCTTACCTATCCAGTTCAGATCGACGTTAGCTATTTTGGTTACACCGTAACCGAGCGTGCCGTTTTCCGCGGCTTGTGCCAGTAAATTTACCATTACCAATTACTTCGGGTCACAAGACCCATCTTACCTTAAAATGATTTTCGGGTGCGGGATCGTACCCGCCCTTTGAAAAGGGGTTACAGCGTAAAAGCCGCCAGACGCCTAAAAAGAAACCTATTATAAATCCGTGGTTGTTTATACAGCGCAGAGTATACTCCGAACAGGTCGGTTCGTACAGGCAGGTGTGCCGCGACAGATTGCGCTGATAGAATATTATAAGGTGCATGGAAATAACCTGTAACCAACGCCACGGCTTTGCATAGACCTTGGCTCTGAGGCTCATTTTTCCATCCTCTTATAGCAGGATAAAAGCCCGCTTTTAAATTCGTTATAGGAGTACTCATCTCCTACTCTCGGCATTATTACCATAGAGTACGCGTTATCGAGCGCGTCAATCGTGTCCGAGTACGCCGCACGGATAAGTCTTTTTATGCGGTTTCTTACCACAGCTTTACCGTGTTTTTTGGACAGCGCTATACCCATAGTGCACTTTTCTTTACACGGTGTGTAAATAATGCAAAGATTGCGGGAATAGACCTTTTTGCCCTTTTTGAATAACTTCTGAAATTCGCCTGCTTTTTTAAGACGCCTGTATTTCATCAATTACGCGCTTAACTTCTTGCGTCCCTTATTGCGGCGGCGCTTCAAGACCTTTCTTCCTGCGGTCGACGCCATTCTCTTTCTGAATCCGTGTACCTTGCTTCTCTGTCTTTTCTTAGGCTGATAAGTTCTCTTCATATATATATTTCTCCTTGTTTGGTAGTTTTCTTATTTTAACAGTGCGGAAACTATTTTAACTTTTTTTCACGCTTCAAGTCAAGCGTTATTGGTAGTTCTGACGGGTAAAATTAAATAAAGCGAATCTTTATTTTCCTTATTCTCACAGACGAACGGCTGAGTTCCCGCGTTGAACGAAAGCACGACTTCGTCCTCGGAGAGGGCGTTTATCGCTTCGGTTATGAACTTGGAGTTCATAGCTATCTTTAAATCTTTACCTTCCAAAGCCGCCTTGACGGGCTCGTTTACCTTGCCGATTTCGGAATTGGAAGAAATTTTGATGGTATCGGACTCTATATCCATAATTATAAGGCTGTTTTTGTCACTGCGCACGAGTATTGCCGCACGCTCGATAGAAGCCTTTAAAAGCTCTCTGTTGACCACTACGCTGCTCTGGAACGAATGGGGAATGACGTTTTCCTTTCTTATGAAATCGCCGTTGTAGAGGCTGGACGTCAAGACCGTGTCGTCCACGCAGACTAAAAGAAGTCCTCTTTTGGTCTTTATCTCGGTCGTACCCTCGCCCGACGGAAGCATCTTTTCTATTTCGGAAAGCGTTCTTGCGGGGCATACCAACTCTATATCGCTGGTCGAAGAAACGACTTTTCCTTCCGCGGTCGCAAGACGGAAACCGTCAAGCGCCGTTACGCAGATATCGTTGTCTTTTACTACTATCTGACAACCCTTCAAAATGGGGCGGGAATCGTCGGTGGCGCAACAGAAGGAAGTCTGCTGTATCATTTTCTTCAACTGTTCGGTTTCGATTATTATGCTGTTCTCGTTGACCTCGGTATCCATTCTGGGAAAATCGTCGGCGGAGAGCACCTGCATAGAGGTCTGACTGTCGGCGTAGATTATATCCATTTTACCGTCGCCCGCAGAAAGTACTATCTGCACGCCTTCGAGCTTCTTTATAAAGTCGCAGAAATATCTGCCGGGAACGCAGACCTCGCCCTCTTCGGCAACTTCCGCTTTTATTTTTTTCTGTATAGCCATCTCTCCGTCCGTGGCGGTGAGAGTTAAAGTATCGTTTTTCGCGGAGAGCTTAACGCACTCCATCACGGGTACCGTAGTTCTCGTAGCGCAAGCCTTTATAACCTTTAATACGGCCTCCGATAAATCTATTCCTTCACAAACAATTTTCATTTCAGTATCCTCACGCAGCTTTTATTTAAAAGTATGATAAATTATATATTTATATAAAAAAATGACAGTAGTATTAGTAGGTAAAGTCAAATTGTAGATAAACTTTCCCCTTCAACCGACTTTTACAATATAATAACAAAAATATGAAACAAAAGCAACAAAATAAGGTAGATTTAACAGATTTAATATCAACAATTTATAAATAATTTATTGTAAAAATCTCAGTGTATAAAAAGTTGATAAGTCGAGAACTTTTCCGAAGTTGAAGTAAAAAAACGACGGATTTTGACGAAAGTAGAAGAAAAAAATATTTATCAACCGCAAATTGTTCACCGGTCGATAACTTTTTAGACAATTAGTAAAAAATATAGTTTCTTATAAACACTTGAAAAAGACGTCTTTTAAGTGTTATAATGGTTGCCGTGGATATTAATTTTTACTATGAAAAAATAATCGGCGAGTACTCCGAAAGGTTTGAAACTTTAAGGGATTTTCTCGGCGAAAATAACAAAAAATTCAACCTTACGTCAATAACCGATAAAAAAGAAGTGAATATCAAGCATTTTCTGGATTCGGTTGTCGGAGAAAAATATTTTCCTTTAAATGCGGCGGTTGCCGAAATAGGTTCGGGCGGAGGGTTTCCCTCCCTTCCTTTAAAGATTGTAAGAGACGATTTAAGCTTTTTACTTATCGAAAGTACGGGCAAAAAATGTACTTATTTAAAGGAAGCTGTGGACAAGTTGGAGATGAATTGTGTACAAGTTCTAAACGCCCGCGCCGAGGACGCCGCAAGAGAGGTTATCTACAGGGAAAAATTCGATATTTCGGTAGCCAGAGCGGTCGCAAGACTGAATACTCTTGCCGAATACTGTATGCCGTTCGTTAAAACGGGCGGCAGATTTATAGCCTACAAGGGCGACTGCGGCGACGAGATTAAAGAGGCTGAAAAGGCATTTAAGGTTTTAGGAGGAGAGATTGAAACTATCGACAGATATCTTCTTCCCGACGGAGACAAGCGTACTTTGGTCATAGTAAAAAAGGTCGGTCCTACTCCGCGAACCTATCCGCGCGGTCAGGGAAAAGAGAGAAAATGTCCGATAATATGATATTTGATGATATAGATAAAGCGTGCGCGTTTACCGGTCACAGGGATATGGAAGAATACCTTGACGCGCAGGAATTTCAAAATCTTCTATGCGAAATAATAGAAGGCGGCGTCGACACTTTCCTTTGCGGTATGGCGCGAGGCTTCGACCTGTTCGCCGCGGAGACCGTTTTGAAGCTTAAAGAAAAAGGTAAAAATTTAAAGCTTATCGCCTGCGTGCCCTGCCCCGAACAGGAAAAATATTTCAGTCGGGAAGATAAAGAAAAGTACTCCGAAGTCCTTTCCCGTTGCGACGAGGTTAGAGTAATAAGCGACAATTACTTTAAAGGTTGTATGCAGATGCGCGACAGATATATGGTAGACAACAGCGCGGGTCTTATCGCCTTTTGCAGAAAAGAAGAAGGCGGTACGGCGTACACCTTAAATTACGCGGTAAAGAAGAATAAAAAAATTTTCAGAGTTTAAGTATAAATATTTTCACTGCGGGCAATAAACATACCCGAGGTGAAGATTATGAAAAAAGTTTTAGCGATAGTAGCTGTGATTGCGGCGGTAATAATATGTCTTGCGGTCGTAGGTTTCAAAAGTGAAACTCTTCAAGCGGATAACGATTATCTCAGAATACACGTCCGCGCAAATTCAAACTCAGCCGAGGATCAGAAAGTCAAGTACGAGGTTAAAGACGAGATAGTCCGCTTTATAACCCCCTACATAAAGGAATGCGTCGACAAGCAGGCGGCAATGGAAGTTATGGGAAACCTTACGGACGAAATCTCGAAGGTTGCGGACGCGGCGCTTAAAGAGCGCGGATATACTTACGGTGCGAGAGCGTCGGTTCGCGCGGAGCAGTTTCCCACCCGCGTATACGGCGACCTCACTTTGGACGAGGGCGTTTACGACGCGCTGATAGTCGAGCTCGGTACGGGCGAGGGCGACAACTGGTGGTGCTGTATCTATCCCCCTCTCTGCTTTACTTCGGCAAGCGCCGACGTGCAGTATAAATCGATAATAACGGAGATAATAAATAAGTTTAAAAAGAAATAAAAAATCGTCTTATAAGAGCGGCTTGGAAAGTCAGAATTTCCGAGCCGTTTTTTTTGTATAACTTTTTTTCAAATATCCATAATAACTGTAAACGCGCGGCATCTGCCGTGCAACGAAAATTTTACGCCCGTATGCTTTGCGGGCAAGGAGGAAAAATGAAAAAAGCACTTATTACGGGCATAACCGCCGCCTTAATTGCCACTGCGGCAGGGGTTGGCGCCGTATGCCAGCAGACAGCGGAGCAGAAGGTATATGCCGACTCCTCCTACGCCTGCGTAGAAGCTGCCGTTTTAAGGCAGGGGTCATCGGGCGGAGAAGTTAAAGAAGTTCAACGCCGTTTAAAAATGTGGGGGTATTATTCGGGAGCCGTCGACGGAATTTTCGGCAAGGGCACCTCGGACGCGGTTAAATACTTCCAGAGAAAGAACAACCTTACACCCGACGGAGTAGTCGGCAAGTCTACCTATGCCGCATTGGGTATGAACGAAAGCGCAAACGCGCTCGGAGGCAACAAGGGAAGCGGCAGTGCAAGCAGCGGCAACAATTCAAGCAGCCAGTACACCAGCTCGGATTTATATCTTTTGGCTAAGTGTATCTACGCCGAAGCGCGCGGAGAGAGCTATACGGGTCAGGTCGCAGTCGGTGCGGTTATACTCAACAGAGTACGCTCCTCTGCCTTCCCCAACACCATTTCGGGCGTCATATATCAGCAGCACGCATTCACCGCAGTTTCCGACGGACAGATTAATTTAAATCCCGACCAGACCGCGATGAACGCCGCACAGGACGCAATTAACGGCTGGGATCCCACCTACGGTTGCATTTACTACTACAACCCCGCGGTTGCAACCAGCTCTTGGATTTTCGGCAGAAAGACTGTTACCACTATCGGTAAGCACGTCTTCGCCATATAGGAGGATATATAATGGCTAATAAAAAGAACGTTTCCAGCGGAGCCGAAAAGGCGGAGAAGCTTGCTCTTGCCAACAAAGACACCAAAAGCAAGAGTAAAACCGAAAGCAAAAGTAAAAAGAATACCGTTAAGTCCTCGACCGGCAAGACCAAGAAGTCGGCAGGCGTCGTAAAGAGCAAACAGCACGGCAATAAGAGCAAGAAGGTAAGCGAAAAGCGCGCTCTCCGCCAGCAGAGAAGCGCGGAAAAGCGTGCTCAGCGCGCTCAGATTGTCGCCGAAAGAAAGCAGAAAAAGCTTGAAAGAAAGCTTGCACACAAGGAGCATAAAGAGGAACGCGCGGCGGCACTTAAAGCTAAGCGCGAAGAGACAAAGGCAAAAAGAATGGAGCTTAAAGCGGCTCGTATGCAGCGCAGACAGGAGCTTAAAAGCGAAAGCAAGGAAGCCCGCCGCGAGCGTATAGCCGAAGAAAGAAGGGCTAAGCGCGAGGCAAGTGCGGCTAAGCGTGAAGCTTACCTTCAGGAAAAGCGTGCAAAGCGCGAACACGCTCTCAAGGTACGTGCCGAAAAGAGAGCCGCAAGAAGCGAAAAGAACCGCACGCCCGGTTTCGGCGGCTGGCTTGCCGCGGTAATAACCCTCGGCGTAACCACTCTTGCACTCGCAACCGTCGTTACCTTCGGCTGGATGACGATGAACGATATGCAGGTTGATATGGCTTCGGGATATACCCAGTCGCTGTACGAACTCAACGCAATCGTCGACGATTTAGACACCGACCTTGCAAGAGCTCAGGCTTCCAATTCGGCTAACGACAGAGTACGCGTACTTTCGAACATTGCGGTAGAGAGCCGCACTGCCGAGACCGTGCTTGAAAGGTTCCCTCTCGATACCCAGTTTACCGAGCAGATGACCGCGTTCGTCAACAGAATGGGCGACAGCGCGAAAGATATGCTCTACACCGTTGCAAACGGCGGCGAGCTTACCCCTTCGCAGATAAAGACCCTCGAATATATGTACGAGAACAACAAGAAGCTTAAAGAGCAGATTAACGAGCTTGCGGCAAAGTGCGACGGCAACGATATGCTTTGCGCTATGCGCGGCAAGGACAGCAAGCTTGCAGACGGCTTCAACAATATCCAGAACTCGACCTTCTCGGTTCCCGAAGGCATCGAAGACGGTGCGTTCGCGGGCGTTAAAAAGGTAAGCGCCGAGTACGTCAAGAACCTCGACGAAATAACCGCACAGGCGGCTGAACAGCTTGCAAGCGACTACTTCAAGAGCTATAAAATCAAAGAGGCAAAGTGCACGGGCGAAGCCGTTACGGAAGCTCTGTCCCTCTACAACGTAAACCTTAAAACCCAGGACGGAAATATGCTCGTGCAGATTTCCAAGAACGGCGGCAAGGTCGTTATGTTCGACAGCTATAAAAACTGTAAGGATAAGAATTTCTCGGTAGAAAACTGCACCGCTATTGCAGAAGAGTTCCTCTCTGGCATTGGCTACGGTCATCTCGAAGCGGTGTTCTCCAGCGAGAACGGCACGACTTGTAACCTTACCTTCGCTCCCGTTGAAAAGGGTACCGTAATTTATTCCGACAAGGTACTCGTAAAGGTCTGCGAAGAGCGCGGTATAGTTACCGGCGTCGAGGCTATAAACTACGTTATGAACCACGCCGAAAGACACATTTCCGGTGCGCAGATAACTTCGGCTGAGGCTAAGGAAAGCATCAACGGAAATATCGACGTAACCTCTACGAGAAAGGTCGTAATTCCTATGAACGGAAGCGAAGTTCTTTGCTATGAGTTCGTAGGTACGATGGGCGGCAACACCTACTACGTTTACGTCAACGCCGTTACCGGTGAAGAAGTCGAAGTTAAGACCGTAGTCGGTACCGCTCAGGGCAGAATACTCAAGTAATATAATTCACTTTCAGGTAAAACGCTTACCCCGTTCGGGGCAAGAAGAAAGATATAAGCGGCGGGACGCCAAGCGTCCCGCCGCTATAATTTTACTCCGTACCACACGCTTGTCATTTCTTGCGGTTTTTAAAGTTGTAAAACAGTTCTTCAACCGCCTCTTCGTCATCCTCTTCCAATATCTGCTTCAATTCCGTCAAAACGTTAATATGCTCGGCAATCGCCCCAAGTGCCGCCTGCCTGCGGTCGATACGGAGGTAATGTTTTAAACTGAAAAATTCACAACTCCCCTGCTTTTCTACCGTCGTTCGGGTTTTTCCGCATAATCCTATATCGCACTTATCGAATTTAACGTAACCCTTAGTATAGTACGGGCTGTATAGCCTGCAATTGTAGCAATGCTTCCCTTCGTTTGCCATATTGAACCGCCTTAACACAAAAATGTGTATCAATAATATCACACATATTTGTGTTTGTAAACAGAATTACACAATTTTGTGTTACTATTTTTTTGTGGCAGTAATGATTAATTTCGGAGAAGAATTTAAGTATCATAGGCAGAAAGCAAATTTAAGTCAGAAAGAACTGGCTGATTTGATTAATACCTCGCAACAAAATATCAGCAGGTGGGAAAAGAACGAAGTTGAGCCGAGTATTTCGTTTTGTGTTGCGCTTGCAGATTATTACGGCATTACACTTGACGAATTAATCGGCAGAGATATTAATAAATAATAAAGATCTTGTAAAAACAAGGTCTTTTATTTTTATAATAAAATTTCCGTACCCTACCTTTAAATCCACTGTATCCCCCAAAAGTTATTGACAAACAGAGTTGTCGACATTGTTGATAAACTTGTACATTACTGATATTTCGTCGACAAAAAGCCCCAAAATGCACGAAAAAGCGGTTACCTTAAGGTAACCGCTTGTTGATAACTTATATCTTGGCTTAAATTTAATAATTTTTTACGGCACGTTAGCGTTCGCACCCACTATTGCTTATCTATAATATCCAGGATTTCAGAAATTCTCTCCAGGTCGTCGCGCGAATAGTAATCGATATAAATTCTGCCCTTCTGGTCGTTGCCGATAAGGCTGACTTTCGTGCGGAACGCAAATCTCATACGCTCCACCAAGTTTTTAAGCTCTACCGACGCAAGCGCGCGCTTTTTCTTCTTCTTCTCGTCTAAAAGTTCGGGCGACATATTGTACGCTCTGACCTTCTTTTCCAGCTCACGTACGGACATACCGCTCTTCAACGCGTCGGTTGCGAAGGTGAGCTGGTCCTCTGCGGCAAGCGGAACGAGCGTTCTTGCGTGACCTGCCGAAAGCTTGCTCTCCGCTACGAGTTGCATAACCTCGGGCGTGAGCGAGAGCAGTCTCAAAGTGTTGGCAATTGCGGGGCGTGATTTACCGATACGCTCTGCAAGTTCGTCCTGGGTAAGCTTGTAGTCAACCATCAACTGTTTCATCGCCGCCGCGGCTTCTATGGGGTTGAGGTCCTCACGCTGTAAGTTTTCAATCAGCGAGATTTCCTTTATTTCTCTTTCGGAGTAGTCGCGTATGATAGCGGGTATGGTTTTAAGTCCCGCCATCTTTGCCGCACGGTAGCGGCGTTCGCCCGCGATAATCATATATCTGCCGCGGTGGTCGTCGTTTACGACTATCGGCATTATAAGACCGTGTTTTTTGATTGAGTCGGATAACTCTCTTAAAGCCTGTTCTTCGAAATGTTTACGCGGCTGGTTGGGGTTGGGATAAATTTTGTCGAGCGGCATCTCCTCCGCATTCTTTCTCTCTTCCTCGGTATATGTAAACATATCCTTGCCTTCGTAGGTCTGCGAGAACGCGTCTCCGGTATCCTCCAAAAGCTGTTCAAAAGACTTTCCTAACCCTCTCTCTTCCTTCTTAGCCATATAAATATTCTCCTTGTTTCGTCTTGAAGTATATTACTTTTTTCTCAGCGCCCCTTATTTTTGTAGTTACTGCGCCGTTTTGCGCCCATAAAATTTTACAGCGCGGATATTTTTACTGTTTTATTTCTGCTTGGATAAAAACTCTTCGGTCAACGCCTTGTAAGCCTTCGCTCCCATACACTTGGGGTCGTACATAATTATGGGCTTACCGTGGCTGGGAGCCTCGGACAAACGCACGTTGCGGGGAATTATTATCTCGTAAAGCTTGGTTTTAAAGAACTTCTTGATTTCCGCCGCAATCTGTCTTGAAATGATAGCTCTGCCGTCGTACATTGTAATTACCACTCCCTCTATTGACAGCGTGGGATTGGAGTTGTGCTTGACCATCTGCAAGGTGTTCATAAGCTGTGACAGACCCTCCATCGCGTAGTACTCGCTCTGTAAGGGAATTATCAGGGAGTTCGAAGCAACCCAGGCGTTAATCGTCAGAAGACCGAGCGAAGGCGGGCAGTCGATAAATATGTAGTCGTATTGGTTTTTGACCTCGGCTAAGGCGGTCTTTAAAATCTGTTCGCGGTTTCTCTTATAGACCAGCTCAACCTCCGCTCCCGTCAAGTCGACGTTAGCGGGCAGTATATCCAAAAGAGGTACTGCGGTCGGCATAATATTCTGCGAAACCTTCTCGTCCTCAATCAGAACTTTGTAAACCGATTTTTTCAATGCGCTCTTCGAAAAGCCGAGACCGGTCGTGGCATTGCCTTGACTGTCTAAGTCGATTAGAAGGACCTTCTTCCCGAACGAGGCGCAGTAAGCCGCCATATTGATTACCGTAGTGGTCTTTCCTACACCGCCCTTTTTGTTTGTAAACGATATTACCTTTCCCATATTCTTCTTCCTCAAACCTTGATTGGTCTTTGTAACTAATACGCCCGTGTGCTTGACTTAAACTGTTTCACGGGAAACATTTTTATCCGCCCCGTTGTCGGAGCGGATATTAACTTGCTTAGTTGTTCTCAAACTTCTTGAAGGGATTTCCGCCGTGAAGGTTTTCATTCTCCTCCATAAAGCTCAGAACCTCTTTATAGTCCTTGCCTTCCATAAGAAGGTCAACCTCTTCGGTATAGATGGTCTCCCTCTCGATAAGAACTCTCGCCATATTATCGAGAACCGAACGCTTGTCGGTCAAGAATTTAGTAGCGCGTTTGTGAGCTCCCTCTATAATGGCGTGCATCTCGTCGTCTATTGCCTTAGCGGTGTCGTCGGAGTACGCGTTATGCGTTTCCATATCTTTACCTAAGAATACCGTCTGAGAGTTGGAGCCGTAGGTAACGAGACCGAGCTTTTCGCTCATACCCCACTCGGTAACCATACGCTTAGCCATTTCGGTTACTCTCTCGAGGTCGTTCGAAGCACCCGTCGTTATATCGTGAATTACAAGCTCTTCGGCAACGCGTCCGCCGAGTGCCATACATATAAAGTCGTTTATCTTGTTTCTGGACATATGCGCGTCGTCATTGTCGGGTCTGGTCATCGTATAGCCTGCGGCGTTACCGCGGGGAATAATCGAAACTTCCTGCACGGGGTCGCAGTGTTCGCACAGCCTTGCGATTATTGCGTGACCCGCTTCGTGATAAGCGGTAATTCTCTTGTCGCTCTCGGTAACGACCCTGCTCTTCTTCTGAGGACCCATCAGAACCTTGTTAACGCCTTCGTACAACTCTTTGTTGCCTATGAACTCCTTGTCGGCTCTGGCGGCAAGGATTGCAGCCTCGTTGAGAAGGTTTGCAAGGTCCGCACCCGAGAAGCCCGCGGTAATTCTTGCGACAACCTTGAAATTTACGTCGGGAGCAATTGGTTTATTGCGCGCGTGT
>CAYMUQ010000019.1:0-15304 GCA_964393805.1 uncultured Clostridia bacterium | reverse complement strand
CGATTATTCCAAGTGTACCGGCTGTAAGACCTGCGTTGCGGTTTGCCCCCGCCATATAATTATGGACAGGGAAGTCAAAGCCGACGAGAGCGTTCAGACCGAAAAAGAAGACAAGGCTGTATAAGACTGAACTTCACAAACGAAAAAACGCCGCCCGCGCAAAACTTTGCGCGGGCGGCTTTGACTTTTAACTTAACCTATAATAATGTTGCCGTCGTCATCTGTTTTAGGGTTAAACGGCTGAATAGTCATCATATGCGGCGAACAGCTGATAAAGCCGCTGTTGTCCCTTATTTCCGGCGTATATACGCAGTCCTTTCTCAAAGAACAGTCCGCGTCCGTAACCTTGACGCTCTTTTCCGTCTTATCTATAACCACCGCATTGTGACCGCTTTTGCCGTCCGTATAGAAGGTAAGAGTGAGCTTAACCGCACTCTCGTCTTCGATTACTATGTTATCTTCGTCGATTATCTTGTAGTTGTCGCTCGAATAGTAATATTCGAACACGCTTTTGTTTTTATAGAGTATCCTTATTCCGTCCGCCTGAGATTTATCTTTGGTAAAATGGAACGCCAAAAACAGCGCAACGGTAACTACTATTATCACGCCGTAAATAATTAAGTCCCAAATGCGGAACCACTTGGAGTTTTTTACCTGTCCTATCTTTTTGAATGACATTTTATCAGATACTTTCTATTTCGTAATTGTCGTTTAACTTGATTACTTCATCGGCGCAGTTGGTTATAAGCTTCCACTCTTCGCCGTCTTGTACGAGCATTACCACCTTTCTGCCTGATAGGTGTTCGCGGATAAATTCTACCGCCTTTTCCTTGCCCATTGCAATGAGCGCTGTGGTAAGCGCGTCGTCCTCCGCCGCAGAGCCGCCTATAACGGTGACCGAGGCAATGCCCGTCTGAACGGGCGAGCCCGTCGTCGGGTCAATTATATGGCAGTACCTTACGCCGTCTAAGATAAAATACTGCTCGTTGTCCGCACTGGTTGAAAGAACCGTGTCCGCGAGCTTTATCGAAAACGAAGAGCCTTTACCCCTCGGGTCCTTAGCGCCCACGGTATACTGCCCCTCTGTGCCGTCTTTCGATAAGAATTTTGCAATAGTCATACTCGACGAACCGAAGCTGAAATAGCCGTAGTCTATGCCGCCGTCCGACATAAGCCCCGCTATTTCGTCGGCGCACCAGCCCTTGCCTATGCCGCCTAAATCAATTGACATACTGTAATCGACACCGCCTACGGTTACGGCCGCGTCGGGCTTTTTCGCGTAGTATCCGCCGTCTTTTTCAAAAAGCTGTAATTCGCCGAAGCGGTCGGCAAGCCCTTTAAAAGCCGACACGCTGTCAGCATCGGGCAGTCCGTCCTTTTTGGGGTTGTGCTTTGAGGAGGGCGTAAAGCCGTACAAATCGGCACAGTGGTAAACCGCGGGATTATAGTAACCGCCCGTGAGTTCGTACAAAGATTTTGCAAGGCTTAAAACGGCGTACGACGTCTTGTCGAGCTTGACCTCCGCACCCGCTTCGGCACGGTTAAAAGCGCTTACGGGCGAGCTTTCGACCGATACACTTAAACTTGCGTCCGCAGCCTTTATAGTCTGTCCAATACTCGTCCATACCGACTTCGCGTTAGAGAACCCCTCTCCCGTCTTGAAATTGTCCTTATCCGCCGTCACGAAATCGACGTCGGCGCACATTGCGTAGCCGTACAGCTTTAATGCCGTGGACTGCGAGGACGCGTAAGTCGAGTACTTGGGAAAATCCTGAAAATATATCTGTTGTTTTTGCTCCGAACCGCCGTTACAGCCGCACAGTCCGATTAATATCAACGCCGCCATGGCGACGGTCAATTTCTTTTTCATAGCTTTATTATAATTCATAGCCGCACTTTTTGCAATTAAAATGCGGCGGGTATGCCGTTTGGCATACCCGCCGCAAACTTATATTAAATTAAAGTTTCTTTAAAGCGGTCTGAACGGCGATTAAAAGCCTGCCCGAACCCAGCGTCGCACCCGTAATCATAAAGTCGTCGCCGTAGTCGTTAAAGCCCGTATCCTCGCTCGTCAAAGGCGCTCCCTTTTCGTCGGTCACAACCTCTTTTGCAAGGACGTCGGAGACGTACTTACCGCGGTATGCGGCAAGGAGCCCCGAAAGTCCGCTGTTCCAGACCTGAGGATCCCAACTGCCCATGGGCTCGGAAGCCTCGACGTAATCGCTGTCGACCACCTTTACGCTCTTTATTCTGTCGCCCTGCACCTCTACGTTTACTCTTATACCGTACTCGGTTCCGTAGTTCGTGTAGTGCATTTCACCCGTCACGCTCTTGCTCTGACTGCACGCAGGCAATGATACGAGTGCCGCCGAGAGAAGTAAAGGCGCTATAAATAATTTCAGTTTCATATAATACCTCAAAGATATTATTACCCGAAACCGCTTCAATTATACAAAAACGCCTCCCGAAAAGGAGGCGTTTTAATTTGTGTTTAATACTCGTTATTACTCGGTTCGCAGTGCGACGACGGGGTCTTTCTTTGCCGCCGCTGCCGCAGGTATCAGTCCCGATATAAGGGTCAGTCCTATGCTTAGCAGAACCATTATAATCGCCTGCCACCAAGGCAGTGCCGCAATGCCCCAAATGCCGGCAAGCGACAGAACTATAATGTTTATGATAAGCGAAAGAAGGTAAGTTACGATAATTCCGAACAGTCCCGCAATAAGTCCTATTATGAAGGTCTCTGCGTTGAACAGTCTCTTTATATCCTTCTTTCTCGCGCCGACCGCCCTTAGTATACCAATCTCTTTTACACGCTCGACGACGGATACGTAAGTGATTATTCCTATCATTACCGTAGATACGACAAGCGACAGCGCGGTAAACGCAATCAGCGCAATGGTTATCATCTGTATCATGGTGTTTATCATATTGATAATCATTCCGACCGTATCGGTATAGGTTATCTTATCCTTGCCCTCTATCGTATAGGTATAAGTATTTCCGTCAAAGCCGACGTATTCGTACTCGTATCCGCCCTCGATTGCGCTCCAGTCGTTCCAGCGGTCGAGGAGCTTGCAAATCTCGTTTTTACTCGTAAAGTCTACGGGGTAAATATATATTCCCGTGGGAACGTCGCTACCGCCGAATAAACCTGCGGATATTCCGTTGCCCGAACCGCCCGTAATTCCAGAGATGATACTGCTTAAAATACTGCCCCCGGTCTCCACTGAGCTCGTGTCTCCCATCATAAATACGTAAGGGTCGATATTGTGATTTTCGCCCAGTTTTTCTACCTCATCGTTGACGTAATAATAATCTACGTACATAGTGGGAGCGCTCTTCAAGTTACCGTTTTCGTTTATAGACTTGACTATTTCGCTCGCCGCCTCGGTCTCAAGTATATGTCTCGTCAAGGCGTTAGTATAGTAGAAGCCCGTATCGAGACAGCCGTAAGAGATACTGTCCTTCTTCCTTAAAATGAGTTTAACGCTCATTTCTACCCTGTTTTCATAGGCTTCTGTCTTTGTGCTGAACGCGGGAAGGCTGACGGTTTTTAATCCGTTATCCGTAACGATAGTACCTTCGTATCCGTCCGAATACGCGCACGCTGTAAACGTATCTATTACCTCTGGCTTATCGTATATCTTAAAGTAGTCGTAATATGCGCCCATACGGTTCTGACTTAAAAACTTTTTAAGCTCCGCATTGCTGACGCTGCGGGAAGCAATTATTCCCTCGGCAAGCTGAGTTGCCTGACCCGCCATAGCTTCGGGCAGGTTCTGACTTAAAATAACGCCTATTGCCGCATCCGGAATGGTATTCATCGTTACCGAACTCTTCTCGTATATGCAGTCGTTGGGATAATAAGTGAACGTTTTGTCCGTATTGCCTATAAAGTACGAGTAAGGGAAACCGTCTTCTCCGACTAAGGTTGCCTCTTTCGTGGGATCTATGCCCTTATAGGCATATTGCAGGAAATCGTCCTGCGTGAAATATCCGTACTGCGCAAGGGTCAAATCGTCTATCATATAGTTATCGTCGATAACCATTATAAGCGAGCCTTTATCATCGAAGTACTTTTTAACGTCTTCCTCGGTATAGCCGCTGTTTACCGCATTGCCGTCCTTGTCTATTGCTATTACTTCGTACTGCGACATTACGTAGTCGTAGTTGTTCGGAATTTCTGCAAAAGTATCGACCGAAGATATGACGCTGCCCCATTCGGAGTAACCTTCAACGTGCGAGAGCACGGAGGAATACATCGAACGGATTGCCGCAACCGACATATTGAACTCGTTCTGATACTCGGTCGTATCGTCTGAAGAAAAATGTGCGCTCAAATCGTTGCTGACTTTATACTGCGTATATAAATTATTGACGAGCTTGAAGTCGTAGCCGTACTGTATTACGTTGTAATATTTTTCGGGTATCTTTTCGATATAGTCGATATACGCCTCGGTAATGTTGTTGGATTTCTGGAAATCCTTAGCCACGGTACCCAGCGTATCCAAAAGCGAATTGACGTAAACTTTTTTATCTTTTTCAAGCTTCGATATATCTACCTTCGTATTGTTGTGCGACATATCCATAAGCGACATAAAGTCGTAGGTTTGGCGGGTTATGGAAACGGGATAACCGGAGAGCATATCGTTCTCCATATTGTTTATGTAATTCTGCACTCCCGAAGAAATGGCAAGCACCATCGAAACGCCGATTATGCCGATAGAGCCTGCAATGGAGACCATAGCGGTACGCTTGCGCTTTGAAAGCAGGTTTTTTATCGACAGTCCCATTGCCATTTTGATTGACATTGACGACTGCTTTTTGTTGCCCTTGCTCTTTACTTTGACTTCTTCGTCCGCACTCGTCGTTATCTCTTCCGCAGGCTGTTCGTCAGTAGATTTTCCGACCTCTTCCTCTCCGTCGTACGGCATAGTATCGCCCGTGACCTCGCCGTCTTTTAAGCGCACTATTCTCGTCGAATACTGCTCGGCAAGCTCGGGATTGTGGGTAACCATTATAACCAGCCTGTCTTTGGAGATTTCCTTTAAAAGCTCCATTATCTGCACCGAGGTTACAGAGTCGAGAGCGCCCGTCGGTTCGTCCGCAAGCACTATCTCGGGGTCGTTGATAAGCGCCCTTGCAATGGCAACTCTCTGCGCCTGACCGCCCGAAAGCTGATTGGGACGGTTTTTCATTTTGTCTTTGAGCCCCACGCGGTCAAGTGCGTCTATCGCCCTCTGCCTTCTCTCATCCTTGGGAACGCCCGCAATAGTCAGAGCAAGCTCGACGTTCTGTAAAATGGTCTGGTGAGGTATCAGGTGATAACTCTGGAAAATGAAGCCTATCGAATGGTTACGGTAGGTATCCCAGTCGCGGTCGGAGTACTGCTTGGTACTCTTGCCCGATATAATCAAATCTCCCGAAGTGTACTTATCAAGTCCGCCGATAATATTTAAAAGCGTGGTTTTACCACAGCCCGAAGGTCCCAAAATAGAGACGAATTCGCTCTTTCTGAAATTCAGGCTTATACCCTTAAGCGCACTTACCTTTTCGCCCGCGACGGCGTAATCCTTTTTAACGTCTACAAGTTGTAACATAATGTTATACCTCTGTTGTATCCCGTGTATAAAACGGCTAAATGATAATATCACTTGCCGTCATACTTGTCAACGCGTGCACTTGCACGCGCGTATTTATTCACAAAAATTTTATCTTATTTCACTGCGGCTTTACAAAGCCTTGCAAGCGAACGCTCTTTTCCGAGAATTTTCATTACCGTACAAAGGTCGGGTGAATTGGGCGAACCGCACACCGCTATTCTTAAAATCTCGGCTACGTCTGCAACGCTTCCTTTGAAGCTCTCGGGGGACTGCTTATACGCGCTCATCTCCGAAGCAAAGCCGTTTTGCGCCGCGACCGCCTTTACCTTGTCGAACCAAACCTGGTTGTCGTCGCCGCCGTCGTAGACCGCTGCAAAGCCTTCAAGCACCGCGTTGACGGTGTCCTTGTCGAAGCGGTAATTATAGTCGGGCGCGAAGGTATCGTCGAAGAAATAGTCGAAAAGGCGCACGCCGCTCTCGGCACGCACAATGTCCTTTCTTCTCTTCTTGCCGCCTATTCCGCATAAAAGCGTCAATATTTTTATTATATACTCCTTATCTTCGAAATGCGACTTGTCCGCGTCGGTTCCGAACTCGTCAACCCAGCATTTTAAGAAGTCGTAAGTCTCTTCCGCGGTAAGCGTTGCAAGCTCCTCTTTCGAGATATCGTTAAGCTTGTCTATATCGAACAGCGCACCGCTTTTGCCCATCTTTTCTATCGAGAACTTGAAGTCCTTATAGTCCGACTGCGGATTTTTTCTTGCCCACTCCTCGAAGTTGGAGTTGAGTATGGTCATAAGGTACTTTACTACCGCCTTGGGATAGTATCCCGCCTGACGGTAATAATCGAGTGAAAGCTCGGGGTCCTTGCGTTTGGAGAGCTTGCGCTTTACGCCGCCGTCTATCTTCATAAGCGAACAGGTATGACCGTATGCGGGAAGCTTAAAGCCGAGAACCTTGAAAAGTTCGAGGTGAATAGGAAGGCTCGACAGCCACTCCTCTCCGCGGATTACCAAAGTCGTGTGCATAAAGTGGTCGTCTATCGCGTGTGCGAAGTGATAGGTAGGAATGCCGTCCGACTTCAAAATTACGACGTCCTGGTCGTTTTCGGTTACGGTTATTTCGCCCTTTATTCTGTCCTTAAAAATAATCTTGTTTGCGGTGTTACCCTGCGATTTAAGTCTTATGACGTAGGGCTTGCCCGCCTTTAAATTTTCGTAAATTTGCTCCTCGGTGAGATTTCGGCACTTTGCGTACTTGCCGTAATAACCCGTTATTTCTTTCCTTGCGGTCTGTTCCTCTCTAACCGCGTTGAGCTCGTCCTCGCTGCAAAAGCAAGGATACGCAAGTCCGCGCACGATTAAATCTTTGACGAACGCGCGGTATATCGACGCACGCTGACGCTGATAATACGGACCGTACTTATTGAGCGGCGAGGCTATCTCGGCGCCCTCGTCGAAGTCCAGACCGAAATATTTAAGCGAGCGGATAACACTCTCCACCGCGCCGTCTACCTTTCTCTTTAAATCGGTATCTTCTATCCTCAAATAGAAAATCCCGTCCGTAGTGTGAGCGGCTCTCTCGTCGGCGAGCGCACTGTACAGGTTACCGAGATGTATAAAGCCCGTCGGGGAAGGCGCAAGTCTGGTAACTTCCGCTCCCTTTGCTATTGCCCTCTCGGGATAAATTTTTTCGTACTCCTCAAGGGGAAGCAGGTCGTCGTCTGGAATAAGTGCGTCGGCAAGTTTATTTAAGTTCATCTTTATTATCCTTCTGAGTATCTTTTTCGTATTTTTTTAGTATCGCCATTTTATTCTTTTTGTAGAATTTGAGCTTGACGGGCGAAATCAGGCGGAACAGTACGGTTGCAACGCATATACCTACGGCAAGTCCCAACAAAGTCAGAAGACAGCCCGTACCGCCGCTGGCCGCGGCAGCCATATCCCCCTGAACCAAAGCCGCCATAGTATCGTACAGCGACTTTCCTGGAACGAATGCAATTATCGCGGGAACGAGTATTACCGTTGCGGGTATCTTTATAAAGCGTGCTAAAATTTCGGATAAGATAGCGGCAAACAGCGTAGGTATAAACATAATTAAAAACAGGTTGTCCAGAGGTGCGTATAACATTCCAACGTAGACACCCAAAGTCAGAAAGCTTGCAAGCACCGCCCACCCCATTCTCTTCAAATTTATGTTGAAGAAAAGACAGATTGCCGCCGAACCGAGCGTTCCCGAAACCATAATCGCTATAACCTTTAAGTAGCCCGTGTAATCTGCGGGCTTTATGAAATCGGTTATCGGCGACAGAATGAGCATCGAAACGCCGTAGCCCGCGGCGATTACCACCGTAAGCAGTATACCGTTTAAAAGCAGGAAAGTACCGCTCATCAGATCGCCCGTGAACATATCTCTTACGGCGTTGGTCGTCAGTAGTCCGGGAATTAGTATCATTATCGTACCCGTCATTACCAAATCGCCGTGACAGTTAAGCCCCATAAGGTTGAAAAGCTTGCACAGCGAAATGCTCAGCATCCCGCCCACGACCGACAGTAAAAACGTAGTCGCATAGACGTTGAGCGAACGCTTGGAAAGAAGCTCGCTCAGTCCCGACATAGTAAAAGCAATCAAAAGAGCCGGCAGAATATCTTCGGGCGTACCGCCGAAAAATATCGAATACAAGCCCGCCACAAGTCCTGCGCCCGTCATAATTATCCACTTGTTTTTAGAGGGCTTTATATACAGTTCGTAGGACATTTTCAACGCGTCCTCGACGGGATATTTGTTCACGCAAATATCACGCGAAAGCTGATTGTACTTTTCCAAAAGCGCAAGATTGTTGGAGGTCGAATATACCCTTTTCATATAGGAATACTCGTGTCCGTCTTTGGTTCTTAGAGACGCGATTATCATCGAGCCGAACGCCGCGACGGTCACCTCCTCCGCGCCGTATGATGAGCATATTCTGTCCACCGCCGTCTCCGCGCGCGAAACCGAACCGCCGCTCGACAAAAGACCGACGCCTATCTCCAAAGACAGCTCGAGTACCTTTTCAAAGTTTATTTTGTTTTCGGATTGTTCTATTGAAATATTTTCTTCCATATCAGTCTTTCTTCTTCGGTTTGTAAAGCCGCCTTAAAACGAACCAGCCTATAAGCAAAATCTCGACGGCGGCGGCAACTATGTAGAACGGCCAGACCTCTATATCTTTACCGAACACCCTCAAAAATACGTGAACTATTAAAACAACGCTCCACACAATTCCCGAACAGGATAAAGCTAACCAAATTCTCTTTGCCCAGAGAGCGGAAAAAACCGTAAGCACTACGAACGATACGAACGGCGCAACTACGAAGGTCAGATACGCAAGGTTCCTGCACGTCGACACGTAGCATAAAATCATAAATATACCCGCCGCAACCAGCCATACCAGTCCCGCAGAAAGAAGAGAAATCAAGAGATGCTTCTTTTTTAAGTTGAGCTTGGGTTTAACTTCCGCGCCGTGCGGCTCGCGCACGATGTCGTCTACGGTTATATGATAAATATCGGCAAGCTGAACGAGTATCCTCACGTCGGGAACGGACTCGCCCCTCTCCCATTTGGATACGGCCTTATCCGAGTAGTTGAGCATTTCGGCAAGCTGTAGCTGGGTAAGCCCCGCCTGCTGTCTCAATCTTATTAAGTTTGCCGCAATGACTTCCTTAATATCGCTCATAGTTCTTACCTTTTCTTTCACGGCTAATTATAGCATTACGAATTTAAATTTGCAACAAATTTATGCAACTCTACCGTCAGTAGAGTGTGAAATTTTCGCGGTAGAGTTGCCTTTTGAAATCGTATATGCGTTTGAGCCGCAAAAAGTACCGTTTAAGTTGTAAAACCGCCCGATTGTGGTTATAATATAAGAGTGAAATAAGCAATTGACGGAGGATCCCGTGAGAAATTTCGATATATTTGCCGACTCGGCTTGTAATCTTACAGACGAATTGATAGAGAAATACGAAATAGGTATAGTCCCCTACACCTGCACCATCGGCGATAAAGAGATGGAAGCGTACGAAAAGGGCGTACCTTTTGTTGAGACCGCGAAGAAGTTTTACGATTTAATGCGCGAAGGCAGTGAAACCAAGACGACGCTCGTAAACGCGCAGAAGATAATAGACGCGGTCACCCCCTCTTTAAAAGCGGGACGCGACGTACTGTTTATCACCATTTCCAAAAATATGAGCGGAACATATAATCAGGCGCTTATGGCGGAAAGCGAGCTCAAAACACTTTTCCCCGACAGAAAGTTCGTGCCCGTCGACAGCTTCCACGCCTCTATGGGCGAGGGTCTGCACGTTTTAAACGCCGCAAGACTTGCCGAAATGGGCGAGAGCATCGAAGCTTGCAAAAAACAGATTGAGGACAATCAGCTCAATATTCACGGCGTGTTCACCGTATCCAACTTAAAATATTTAAAGCGCGGCGGCAGAATTTCCGCCACCCTTGCAATAGCCGGAACGCTCTTAAACATAAAGCCCGTTCTGCACGGTGACGAGAACGGTAAGCTTGCCTTCTGGTGCAACGAGCGCGGAAGAAAAAAGGCGATAGCAAAGCTTGCGGAAACCTTCAAGCAGTATGCGATAAACCCTTCCAACCAGACGGTTGCGATAGCTCACGCCGATTGCCCCGAGGACGCCGCGGAGCTCGAAGCCTTAGTCAGAAGCTACGGCGCGACAGACGTCATTACCAACGTCTACGACTTGTGCACGGGCGCGCACGCAGGTCCCGGCACGCTTGCACTCTTCTTCCATGGAACTCCGCGCGGCAAAGCCGCGGAAGCCAAAGAGGGCGGCTTATTCTCGGGTATGAAAGCCAAGAGAGAAAACAAAGTTTAATTCATATAATAAGGAAAGCCCGCGGAGCAAAGAATTTGCTCCGCGGGCTTATATTTTTAGTTAAAATTTTTTATCGTATTCCAAAGCTCCGCCTCGGGTCTTTGCTAAATAGTCTAAAAACTTTTCGCACGAACGGTAAATTTCGTCGTAAGTCCTCTCGAAATCTCTCGTGTACCAGGGGTCGTCGATGTCCGTCCTGTTTTCGAGAAAATGCCCGAGAAGAAAAATTTTATCGGCGTAATTTCCGCCCGTAAGCCTCGTAATATCCCTTAAATTTATGCCGTCCATAATAAGAATATAGTCGGCATTGATTACTTCCGAAAGCGTGAGCTGTTTTGCTACGTGAGAAAAATTATAGCCCTTTTCCCGCAACGTGCGTTGTGCGGGCGGATAGACCGGGTTACCCACCTCGCAGTCGGACGTTGCGCGAGAGGTCACGCTGAAAGAACTTTTTATCCCCCTCTCTTCGATAAGCCGCAAAAATACCGCCTCCGCCATCGGTGAACGGCAGATATTGCCGAGGCAGACGAAAATTACTTTTATCATTTACTCACCGAGCTTGGTCTTTGCAAACGGTATAGGATTGGGTACGTAGCCCTCCAAATAGTCCAGAACTTCGTCGCAAGTATTAAAGGATTGATAAAGATTTAGACAGCTCGGCGTAATAAACTTTCTGTCGCAGGCGGTACGCATAAAGGCGTTAAGCTCGTCGTAGTAGCCGCCGATATTCAAGAACACTATAGCCTTGTCGTGACGGTTAAGCTGTTTTAAGGTTATCACCTCGAAAAGCTCCTCGAACGTGCCCACGCCGCCGGGGGTGATTATGAATGCGTCGGCGTCGTCCTCCATTATGGACTTTCTCTCGCGCATAGTGTCGGTATAGGTGGTCTTGTCGCATTCGTCGAAAAGCTGTTCCACGCCGTCTTCTTTAAAGAACTTCGGAACGACCCCGTGAACGTAGCCTCCGCCCCTCTTCACACCGCGTGCGGCGGCGCCCATAAGCCCCGTTCCGCCTGCGCCGAACACAAGCGAGTGACCGCGCTCCGCCATCTTTTCGCCCAGCTCTTCAACCGTCTTTACATATAACTCGTCAATGTGTGCGCTTGCCGCGCCGAAAACGCAAATTTTCATTTACAACCTCTTGTACGCTTTTTAAGCAACTTAAATTCTACTATATTTTGCGCAATTTGTCAATATTCGATTACTCTTCAACTCTCACGCCAAGGATATGTATATAGCGGATAAGCTCGTACCTATAAGAATTAATAGAGCGCATAAACGCGTCGTAGGTATGCGCGGCAATGAGCGGCACTCCGTTCGAAAAGCCGACCACTACGGGCGAGTGGTAAAAGTCACCGTTAGCTCTGCCGAGCTGAATTATATCTCCCACCTCTATTTCGTTTCGCGACACCTCTTCGGCGAAAGGTCCCGCGCCGTTTCCTATGCCGTCTTTATTGCCCGTCAGAAAATTGTAAAAATACTCCACGCCCGTCCAGCTTGGCGTGCGGTCGTTGAGGTTTTTATAGAACCAGCCGAAGGTCGGCGTATAATTCATAACGCCCGAGCCCGCAAACACGCACTGCGAGGCGAAGTTGGTACAGTCGCCGCCGAGATTGTCGAAGTTGTAATATTTGGGATTACGGGCAAACGCCAATCTCTTTGCATAAGTAAAAGCCGCGTTTCTGTCATATTCTTTAATTATCATACCCTTTATTTTATGAATAAAAAATATTATCAGTGCGCGTTTGACATAGCTAAGCTATTGAGTTTATAATTTATTTATGGACGTTACGGACAAATTTTTCAGGCTGAAAAAAATCGAAGAACAAAAGCTTATCCCATTCGGCTTCGTCGCGGACGGCGACAAATTCGTCTTAAAAAAACAGATAGCCGACGGAGCTATGATAACGTGCGTCACGGTTGAAAACGGCAGAGTTTTCGCGGATACCTACGACAGCGACACGGGAGATTTATACACTCTGCACACGGTGGACGGCGCCTCGGGAGAGTTCGTGGGAAAAGTGCGCGCGGACTTCGTCTGCCTTTTGGAAGAGATAGCCGAAAAGTGCTGTAAAACCGAAGTTTTCAAGCAGGAACAAGCCAAGGAAGTAATAGACTTTATAAAGCGGAAATACGGCGACGAACTCGAATTTCTGTGGGACGGCTTACCCGACGCGGCGATATGGCGCAGAAAGGACAACAACAAGTGGTACGGCATTATTATGACGGTTAAATGCGAAAAAGTCGGTCTCGAAGGCGACGGACTTGTCGAGATAATAGACCTCCGCGCCGCTCCCGCCGATATCGACGCCATAGTGGATAATAAAACCTACTTCCGCGGATATCATATGAACAAGAAAAACTGGCTGACTATCCCCCTCGATTACAGCATTGACTTTAACGAGATGGTCGCAAAAATAGAGGAGAGCTATTATATAGCGGGATTTAAGAAATAGCCTTACTTTAAAATTTAGCCTGATTTTTCCACTTGACTTTTTTGCATATAATGTGTTAATAATATCTATACGCTTTCAGCGTTATTCGGGGCTGTTTCAGTTTCGATTGCGTCGGGAGAGCGACGTAAGCATACCAAAGGGTCGGCTTTGTAAAAACGCAAACTTAAATTTAAACGCAGAATCTAACGATTCCAAAGTAATGGCTTTCCCTGCTCGTCAGGCCAGCCTTGCTTGCGCAGCCTAACTCGGCTGTCCGTCGGTGCGCGTATTGCCGCTTAGCGCGTATCGGCGTCAATCAAAGCGGAACTCTTTAAGGGGCTGACCGCGCCCTTAAAGTGACTTTGCGGTCTGCCCGCGTGCATTTGCCCGTTTACCGGCGTGTACGCGGTAAGAAAAATAGGTAAACTAAGTATGTAGAAAGCGCGTTTGAACGTCGTAAGACCGCGGTGCAAGTCCGCGCAGCTCCACCACCTCTTCCCGAAAAACATTTGCTTTGCAAAATTTTTTCGGGAGCACTTAAAATTAAAACAGCGCACACCTCCAGGTGTGCGCTGTTATTTATAAGATTTATAAATTTTATTTTTTGTTTTTATTCAAGTCGTTTTTTATTGCCGTCGTTCTGATTTCAGGCGTTCTCGGCAAGTATACGACTTCACAACCCTTGTCCTTCAAAAAGTCGAATTTACCTTCCCAGTCGTCGCCGATAACAAACGTATCTACGTGATATTCTTTTATATCGGTTTCCTTTTGCGTCCAGCTTTCCTCCGGTATAACCAAATCGACGTAGCGTATCGCTTCCAACAGTCTTTTCCTCTGCTCATAGCTGAAATACGCCTCTTTACCCTTAAATTCTTTATTGAACTCGTCGGTAGAGCACGCAACTATCAGGTAATCCCCCAACGCGCGCGCCCTCTTCAAAAGATTTATATGTCCGTAATGCAACAAATCAAACGTACCGTAAGTAATAACCCGCTTCACTCATTCCTCCGAAAAATCGAAATAATAACTATTATTTTTATCAGCATTATATATTAGTGTTTAAAGATTTGCAATTAAATTTAACGACCTTGCATAAAGAAACTTGTCTTTTCCTGTCAACAGCCTGCAATGAAGTCGTCAATTGCTTTCAAAACCTTTTCGTCCTCTTCGGTTGCCTGTTTCCAGTCAAATGCTTCTAAGTAAGCCTTCGCGTCCTCCTCGCCTGCAAAATTGTGCTTTGAGGTAAGCTCCGCAAGCTTCTTTTCCGCCGCTTCCGTATTATAGGGGTTATGATGCTTTTCGGGCAGGATAAGCGTAGTCACGTTTCCGCCTTTCGCCTTGACCGCCGCGCTGTGCTTTAAGGGCACCGCCCTGTCCTTCTCTCCTTGTATAAGAAGCGCCTTTACGCCGCTTTTTCTGAGCGCTTTGACGGCTTTGGTATTGCCTTTTGCTCCGAATTTTAAAAAGTTAATAAGCCAAAGCCAGCCGTGTACGAAATACGAATACGCCTTTACCAATCCCCGCATTGCCCTTAAACTGTCGCATACGCACTGTGCGGGAGCGTTGAACGCCGACATTGCCACCACTCCGTCCGCTCCTATTTTATCCGACGCGGCAAGCACTGAGTACGCACCCCAGCTATGCCCTACCAAAACGACTTTTTTGTCCTTTAAAAGCTCGTTCTTTTTGACGGCGATAAAGGTTGCGATGACCGCCTCCGCGCCTGCGTAAAAGCTTTTTATTTTCTTTCCGCCGCTGTTGTTACAGCCGAGCGCGTCGGTCGCAATCACCGCGAAGCCCTGCTTTGCAAAGTGCGCAATTTCGGTCATATAGCTCGACGAACCCGCACCGAAGCCGTGTACGAAAATTACCACCTTTTCGCACTCTTCTACGGGCTTTACGGTGTAAAGCATCGAATAGAGCGATATCCCGCAGTAATCGACGTTCATCGGCTGCGTTTTAAGCGCGAAATCTTCGGGCGTAAAATAGCGGAAATAGGGGTTTTTATCCTGCCTGCTTCCGAAAATCGCTTTATTTATGACAAGCGCCGATGCAAACGTCGTGACCGTCGAGAACACGACAACCACGCCGAGAGCTATCAAAACGAGATAATACCATTCCATAGATAAGTTTTAGGGCGGATATTTCACCGCCCTTTCCTTTGAATTATTTTTTTGTTTAAACGGGTTATACCATATACCTGCCGTCGAGCGCGGGAGCGGAGTCCATCTCCTTCTTGTGCGCCTCGTATCCCTTCTTGCCGAGCAGAGCGAAGGTCGCCTTCTTGCCGTTTTCAACGCCGGGCTGATTGAAGGTGTTTATATTGAGGAGAGCGCCTGCGTATGCGGTCTGCAATTCGAACATAAACAAAAGCTGTCCGAGC
>CAYMUQ010000018.1:0-15393 GCA_964393805.1 uncultured Clostridia bacterium | reverse complement strand
TTGTGTGTTAAAAGTGTCTTTTTGCTATCGCCGGTATCCATATTATAACAAACACATGCGTTACGGCGCCGATAAGTTTTCCGTTCTGAACTATGGGACTTCCGCTCATACCCTGCACTATTCCGCCGGATTGTTCGAGAAGCCTCGGGTCGTTTACTTTAATAACGTAATTTCTGTTGTCTTTATTTCCTGCGTCAACCTTTACTATGCTTATTTCATACTCTTCGCACTTGTTGCCGTTTAAGGTCGAATAGATATATGCAGTACCCATCTGCGCGTCTTTTACACTGCCTTTCTTGACGCATTTTAAATTGGTAGTATCGAATTCTTCGGATAAGTCACCGAAAATACCGCACTTGCTGTTTAAACATATTTCTCCGAGATTTTCGCTATTATTAAAAATACCTTTAAGCTCTCCGGGATTACCTCTTAACCCCTTTTTAACGTCGTAAATTGCACAGCCGTACATTTTTCCGCCGTTTATTTTCATCATATTGCCGTTTGTATCCGTTACGGGATGTCCGAGCGAACCGAATTTGTTGTTTAATTTATCGACGTAAGTTACTGTACCAATTCCGTTCAGACTGTCTTTCACAAGTAAACCCAGTCTTTTTTTGCCTGAGACCTTGTCAATTATGGGTTTAACGGACATTTCGTGCGTCTCACCACCTCTTTCGATAACGAGATTGTAAGTTGTGAACTTCTCGTGGAGTGCTTTGGTCAGCTGGTCGGCAGACGTAATTTCCTCGCCGTTCAGCTTCCTTATTATATCTCCGCACTTTATACCGCTTTCACGCGCAGGACAATGCGCACCGTCCTCGGTAAAGACTTCACAAGTTCCTATAACTTCCACAGTCTGGGTATTAAGTACGAAGCCTGCGGGAAAACCGCCTAAATACAGAGTATCGTTTTGATCCGCATGGGCAGTCATTGCCGACAACCCTGTGACCGAAATAGCAAGTACTAAAAATACGCCCGCAAATAATTTTAAAAATCTTTTGATAAAAAGCATACAATTATTTTGGGCGTATTAACGCAAAATATTCTGTTTTATTAAATTTGTTTCAGGTAATATTTCCGTAGAGATTTAGAAGCTCTCTGGCGTGGGTTCTTGCGGCCTCCGTTGCGATGCTGCCCGTCAAACGGACGATTTCATCTACCCTATCCTCATTCGACAGGCGTTTGATTTGAGTGACTGTTTTGCCGTTCTCGGCGTCTGATTTATATATAAGGTATTGCGACGACGCGGCGGCACAAATTTGCGGAAGATGCGAAACCGAAATTATTTGCGTACTTTTACTTATCGAAATAAACTTTTCTGCCACCGAATTTGCGGTAATACCGCTTATTCCTGCGTCTATTTCGTCGAAAATATATGTTGAGATGCCGTTTACGTCTTTTAGGACGGTCTTGACGGCAAGCATAAATCTGCTCATTTCACCGCCGCTGATAACTTTACTGAGCGGTTTTGCGGGTTCGCCTTTATTTGCGGAAAACATAAAGCAGATTTTATCCGCTCCATTTGCGGTTACTTCGATACTTTTTGCTTCATATTTGTTAAATTCAACGAAGAATTTTGCGTTCGGAATATTCAAACTCTTAAGCTGGAATTCAACGTCACTGCAAAATTTTTCGCAAACCGACTTTCTTTCTTTTGTAATTTTTAAACAAAGGTCAAAAATTTTATCGTCGGTTTTTGCCTGTTCTTTGTTAATTTTCTCAAGCTCGAAAGTCGCGTCACTCAGCGCTTCATAGCTCTTTTTGGCATTAACTAAAAATTCTATGACGCTACTCTCGTCCGTTCCGTATTTTTTGATTAAGGACCTTATTAGAGACAACCGCTTCTCTACCGCGGAGGCTTCGCGTTCATCAAAATTGAAGTCCGAAATTAAATCGGATACTTTTTCCCGAACGTCCTCGGCATCTACGGCAATGCTTTCAAGTCTTTCGTATAACTTAGAATACTCTTCCTCAATATCGCTTACAGAAAAAATTTGTCTTTTTGCCGTGTTCAACATATCGATACAACCGTTATCGGAGCTGAAAATTTGGTCAACGGCGCCCAATGCGCTTATAATTTTTTCGTAATTATCAAAAATTTTCTTCTGCGTGGTGAGTTTTTCGAGTTCACCGACTTTAATATCGGCGCTCTCTATCTCTTTTATCTGGTAGTCCAATAAATCGAGCTTCTGCGCTCGCTCCTGCTCGCTTCCGCCAAGCTGTAATACCCTGTCTTTAAGTTCTGCTTTATATTTCAAAAGCTTTGCAAGCTCTTCTTTTAAGTCCTTAGCCTTCGGACACATACGGTCTATGACGCTCAGCTGATTACTTTCGCTCAATAAAAAGAAATGCTCGCTCTGCCCGTGAACGTCCACGAGATGAGCGGCAACCTTTTTAAGCATAGCCGAGGTAACTGCGTTACCGTTTATTTTTATCGCGCTCTTACCGTCGGAATTGAATTTACGCGATATGACGACGGTTCCGTCGCTATCGATATCCAACTCATCGAGAACTGCGTTTACCGGATTGTCCGTGTCAAGCGAAAACTCCGCCTTAACGTAAGCCTCAAAAGCGCCAAATCTTATCATAGACTTATCGGCTTTTGAACCGAGAACGAAGTTAATTGAATCTAAAATTACCGATTTACCGGAACCCGTTTCACCCGAAAGCACGTTAAGTTTGCCGTCAAATTCAACGTTAGCTTCTTCGATAAGCGCGACGTTTTTAACGTAAAGTCTTTCAAGCATTATTTTGTATGATCTTTTAGTCTTACAACAACGTCGGGAGTATTTTCATTGCTGTCAACGACAATCAGTACCGTGTCGTCGCCCGCTACGGTGCCGATTATCTCCTTGTACTGGAGCATATCTATAAATGCACCTGCGGTCGAACCATTTCCGCGCATAGTCTTTATGACTATGATATTGTTTGCCCAGTTAATGCTCTGGACACACTCACGGAAAAGATTGCGCATCTTATTGTTTACTGCGTCTCCGTCACCTTCTATGTAAGCATACTTATATTTTTTAGTTGTGCCTGCGACCTTGTAAAGCTTCAGGTCCTTGATATCGCGAGATATCGTAGCCTGCGTAACGTTAAAATTACGCTTTAAAAGCTCTGAGCAGAGTTCATCCTGAGTCTCTATGTCTTGTTTAGATATGATTTCAAGAATCATAGCTTGTCTTGCGTTTCTTTGCATCATTTACTCCATATGTTAAGTTTAATAAGTAATTTATCAAAAAAATTGTTTGAATCCACGGAAATAAATTCTAAAAATCTATCCGATTTTTTAATTGTTACGGTACTGAAGCCGTCAAAACTCTGCACTACTTTTCCGTCAACGGTAATATTAAGCCGACAGTTTTTATCCGCCTGATTTACGCGGACCGTCGATTTATCACTGAACACGATCGGTCGCGAATGCAACGAGTGCGGACAAATCGGCGTCATAATAAAGGCGTTAATGTCGGGCGTTAAAATCGAGCCGCCCGCCGAAAGCGAATAAGCCGTTGAACCCGTAGGCGTACTTATTATCAAACCGTCGGACGAAAAGTTATCAACCGTCGAGCCGTCTATCTCCGCGTGCAGATTTATGGTATTGCTGAATTCGTTACCCGAAGTACAGCGCTGAATTACTACTTCGTTGAGAGCATAATTGATTTGAGAATCATACTCAATCTTAAGCATACTACGCTTAACCGTATTGAACTTCCCGCCAATAATTACTGCTAAAGCCTGCCCAATCTGTTCAGATTCATAATCGGCCAAAAAGCCCATGTGCCCGCAGTTTACGCCCAGAATTTTGACTCCGTGTTCGGCACAGGCAGAAGCAACCGTAAGTATCGTTCCGTCTCCGCCGAGAACGAGTAAAACGTCCAGACCTTTGATCTGTTCGACATCCTCAACGGCTATACACTCTATTCCTGCGGGAATTAAAGCGGCATAGATTTTTTCAAGATAAGCGTTTTGCTCGGTCTTATATTTTACGTTTATATAAATACCGACTTTCATATGCATAATTATAATACAAAATATTCAAATATGCAAATAAATATAAATATATTTTAAAATTTTACACGTTCATATAATTCATCGAAGGACTTACTTCTGCCCTGTTTTTTAGTAAGCAGAATAAGATATTCGACGTTTTTATCGGGTTTTACGGGTGCCGTAGTCAAATTCTCCGCACAAAGGCTGCACTCTTCGGCAAAATCATAAATCTTCTTAATAATTCTTTTTCTTACCGACGGGTCCTTTACAATTCCGTTCTTGCCGACGTTTTTGCTTTCACATTCGAATTGCGGCTTAATAAGCGCAATAATGAACCCGTTTTCGGGCAAAACGCTTGCTACGTTTTTCAAAATATACGTCAAAGAAATAAAGCTTACGTCTATCGTCGCGCCGTCAGGCTGAATGTCAAATACCGACGGCGTTAAATTTCTTGCGTTAAAATTATCGATAACCGTTACGTTTTTACCTAAAAGACGGCTGTCGAGCTGACTTTCGCCGACGTCGATACAATAAACGTGCTTTGCTCCCCTCTGCAACAGACAGTCGGTAAACCCGCCGTTGCTCGCTCCGACGTCGGCTACAATTTTACCTGCGACATCAAAGCCGAAATCTTTAAGCGCTTTGCTGAGCTTATAGCCCCCGTTCGAAACGAAAGCCTCTTCGGGCTCACTAAAAGAAAGAACGTCGCTCTCCTTAACATCGTAAGAAGGAACAACGCATTTTCCGTTTACTGTGACGAGTCCGCCGCCGACAGCTTCCGCCGCCTTTGTGCGCGAACCGTATTTTTCAGCTAAAAATTTATCTATCCGCATTTTTTAATACGTAATCTTCGACCGCCTTTTCACTGATGCCGAAATCTTCCATAAGTTCATTGACCGCTCCGTGCGGAATAAATAAGTCGGGATAAGCGAAACACTTGACTACTTTATCCGCATTTTCCGAGAAATAGGAACAGATTAAACTGCCGAAGCCGCCTATAAGCTGATTGTCCTCTATAGTAATAATAAATTTTTCGCTTAAATTATCAAGCATTGCACTATCGAGCGGCTTCACAAATCTCGCGTTTACCACTCCTAACTCTATGCCTTTAACGCTCAGCTTCTCGCTAACGTTCATTGCAAGAGTCAACGCTCTCTCTCCGCAGGCAAGTACTATAAATTTACCGTTGCACTTTTTAAGATACTCCCATTTACCCATTTCAAGCGACTTACCGTCACCTTTAAAGAGCGTTTTACAATCTTTGGGATACCTTATTGCAAGCGGAGAATTAAAACTTTCGCTTAAAATAAGCATATTTTGAAATTCTTCCGCATCTTTAGGTACGGCGACAGTCAGCGAAGGAATGAAATTCAAAAACGACAAATCGAAAACGCCCTGGTGAGTTTCGCCGTCTTCGCCTGACACCCCCGCCCTGTCTATGCAGACGGTTACCGGCAAATTCTGACTGCAAATATCAATAATCAGTTCATCGAAAGAGCGCTGTAAAAAAGTCGAATAAACTGCGTAATAAGGCTTCAACCCCTGAGCCGCAAGCGCGGCGCACAAAATAGTTGCATGCTCCTCGCAGATTCCGACGTCTATCGAACGTTCGGGATACTTCTCGAAAAACTCGGCAAGTCCCAGGCTTGGAGTCATAGCGGCGGTTACAGCTACTATCTTTTTATTCGTTTCGGCAAGTGAACACAACGTATCGCCCAGAACTTTGGAATATGAAACCGTGCCGTTTGTGCCCCCGTTTGAAATACCGTGCGTCTGCTGAGGGTTCTCCTCACAGAACGAATAGCCTTTACCTTTTTTAGTGAGAATATGTAAGATTACCGACTGGGTCTTTAATTTCTCCTTAACCTCCGTCAATTTATCTATCATCGAACGGAGATTGTTCCCGTCGTAGACACCATCGTACGAAAAGCCGAACCTCTCAAAAATGTTTGCATGTTTAGAGAGTTTAGCCTTATGCGCGTCGTCTCTTGATAGAGTTTCAAGATATTCGTGCATACTGCCGACAGTCGGAGAAATCGACATACCGTTATCGTTTAAAATAACTAAAATATTTGTATTTAACGGTCTTAAGCTGTTAAAAGCCTCATAAACGAGCCCGTTATTGAATGAGCCGTCGCCGATAATGGATATTACGTTAAAGTTCTCTCCCTTTAAATCGCGCGCCTTTGCTATGCCGAGCGCGGCGGAAACTGACGTCCCCGCGTGACCGGTATTGTAACAGTCGTACGCGCTTTCCTCTCTTTTGGGAAATCCCGAAAGTCCTCCGCGCTTTCTGATTGTATCAAAACCGTCACCTCTGCCGGAGAGAATTTTGTGAGCATAGCACTGGTGCCCGACGTCGAATATAACTTTGTCCTCGGGAAAATCAAAGACATAATGCATTGCCACGGTAAGCTCGATTATTCCGAGATTGGAAGAGAGATGTCCGCCGTTTAGCATTACCGTCGAAATTATTTTCTCCCTCAACACTTCGCAAAGGTTTTCAAGTTGATTAAAGGAGTATTTTTTTATTTCGGAGAAATCGAATGAGGTCTTCATAAAAAAATCAATTCACTCTGGATTTAACGAAGTCGGTGAAATAATGTAAAAATTCAACGTCACCGGGTATACAGTCAAGAATTTTATGGCAGTCGTCGCCAATAATGTCAGCACGCAGGCGACAACCGTCAACACCGTACAGTTTAACTGCGGTAAGCTTGTTTTCTTTCTCGTCCTTACCTATCGACTTGCCGAGATTTTCAAAGCTTCCCGTAGCGTCGAGAATATCGTCGGTAAGCTGGAACAGATAGCCGAGCTTTTTACCGAAAAGCACCATTTCGGAATAATGTTGACCGCCCTTTAAAATCGCAGGGACGGTTACGGCCGCGATTATGAGCTTTGAAGTTTTATTTTCATAAATGTATTCAAGAGTACTTTCACTGCAATCGTCGTCGTTTTCGTGCAGAACGTCCGCAGATTGACCTGCAATCATTCCGTAAATTCCAGCACAGTCGCAAATAAATTTAGCGGCAGATACAAAATTGCCGCCCTTAAAGCTTTCACCGAGCAGAACAGAATACGCGGTGTTCAATAGTCCGTCGCCCGCGAGTACGGCGTTTGCCGCCCCGTAAACCTTATGATTGGACGGTTTACCGCGCCGAAAATCGTCGTTGTCCATTTCGGGCAGGTCATCGTGTATTAGCGAATAGGTATGTATAAGTTCGAGAGCTAACCCATAGGGTTCCAAAACTTCCGCGTCAACTCCTATCGCCTCTCCAACCGCATACATTAAGACGGGACGGACGCGTTTACCTCCGAGCATTACGCTGTAACTCATACTTTCGCCGAGCACGGTAGGGTTGGTCTTCACGCCGGCAAAGTAGTTTTTCAGCGCCGTATTGATTTTTTGGAGATATTCGGCGTATTTTTTGTCAAAATCAACCAACGGTATAGTCCTCCGCCGCTTTGACAGTATTGTACATAAGCATCGTAATAGTCATCGGCCCCACTCCGCCGGGGACGGGCGTTATGTAAGAACATATATCTTTGACGTTATCGAAATCAACGTCGCCGCAAAGTTTGCCGTTCTCATCTCTGTCCATACCGACGTCAATTACGACGGCGCCTTGCTTTACCATATCCGCGGTTACGAATTTTGGTTTACCTATTGCGGCAACCAGGATGTCCGCACGAGCGCAGATTTCTTTAAGATTGCGCGTTCTGCTGTGACAGACTGTAACAGTCGCATCGGCGTTAAGAAGTAGCATCGCCATAGGCTTGCCGACTATGTTCGAGCGCCCTATAACAACCGCATTTTTACCCGAAATTTCTATGCCTTCCCTTTCGAGCATTTTCATTACGCCGTTGGGCGTGCAGGCAACGAGACAGTTGCTCTTCATACAGAGCTTGCCCATATTTTCTGCACTGAAACCGTCGACGTCCTTTTCTACGGGTATCAACGAGAGAATTTTTTCGGCGTTAAGGTGTGAAGGCAACGGAAGCTGTACAAGTATGCCGTTTACCGCGCCGTCGTTTGCAAGCCCCTCTATAAGGTCTTCGACCTGCTGTTGGGTTGCGCTTTCAGGCAGGTAATTTGCATAAGACTTGATGCCGACCTCTTCGCAGGCTTTAATTTTATTTCTTACGTACACCTGCGACGCAGGATCGTTACCCACGAGAACTACCGCAAGTCCGATACTTTTACCGTATTTTTTGCCGTAGTTTTCCGCTCTGACTTTAATTTCTGCGCGTATAGCCGCAGAGTGAGCCTTGCCGTCGATTAAATTAAACATTTTTTCCTCCCGCTATTGCCGAAAGTATTCCCGTGATGAAGGTTGCGCTTTTTGCCGACGAATACTTGGAAGCAATATTTGCCGCCTCGTTCATAGAGACTTTATCGGGTATATCGTCGCAATACAGAATTTCGGATATGGCGATAAGTAAAATACTTCTGTCAGACGGGAAAATACGTTTTTCAGGGAACGCAACCGAATGCTCGTCGATAAGTGCGGTGAGCTCGGTCTCGTGTTCGTCAACCAGCTTTAAAATGCGGTTACAGTATTCCGAGTCGTCCGCCGTCAGTTTATCGCTTTTAAAGAGCGCAGATTTTAACTCCTCGCTCTCGTCGCCGTTAAATTGCTTTGAATAAATTAACTTGAATAATGTTTCTCTTGCAGTTGTTCTCATAATTTTGACAAAATAAATATTCCCTTAAAAAGCTTTAAGGGAATACTTTTCCGTAATTAAATTGCCGGGTTTTCGGGGAAGTCAACGTCCTGAACGTGCACGTCGACTTTTGCGACCATGTAATTAGTCATAGATTCCACGTTATGCTTTATCGATTGCTGAATTCTGAACGCAAGCGAAGGTACGTTGTATTCGTAGTCAACCTTGACGCCTATATCCGCAACGATACCCTGCTTGTCGAACGTAAGCTTTATACCCTTGTTTTTGGTATTTAAAAGGCTTACACCCTCAACCTCGGAAATCGCTAACGCAACTATGCCCGTTACTATGCTCGAATTATATGAAATCTTACCTTTTTGAGTAGAAGTCGGGTCATGTCTTATATGTGCCATAGTATACTCCTTGCACAAGTAAAGCAATAATGCTTCCTGCTATTGATTAGTATACCACATAAACTGCGTTTTTGCAACAACTTATATTAAAAATGCTTAAATTTGTGTATATACAGGCATTATTATGATGTCCGTGCAGGGAACGCCGAGTTCGTTTCTCAAAAGATTATATATCGATAAAGCCGCGGATGCGGTAAGTTCGTTCGTGTTTATGAAAACGTTTACGTTATCCGAATCCATACCGATGGAAACTACGGCGTCGCTGAAGCCGAGAGATTTGATCATGGTTTCGATTACGAGCTCGTTTTCCATAATGCCGACGATCTTAAGCTTCATATCTACAGCCTGGTTGTACTTCTCGCTACCCTCTTCGTACAAGTCGATAATGCTATCGATCTGTAACAGCTCTTCGCTTCTCTTCGTCGTTCTTTCGGAGCGGTACGAAGTGAAGTAGTTCGCCGTCTGAATGGCGTCAGCCTGAGCAGTCGTTTTGCGGTTGACGAGTACTACGTTGAGTATCGCCGTAACGGCAAGCAACAGCACTAATGAGGACATGATGATAATCTTCTTCTTTTTGGTCATTTTTTATCTCCTTTTATTTCATAGCGTATATAGCTATATTTGATTTTTCAACGTTAAAAACGGTTTTTACCGCATTAATTATGTCGCACCTTGCGGATATGCTCTGAGCGCCCTCGCAGACGACGATAACTCCCACTATCTTCTGGTCTTCTTCGGTTATCATAACGTCCGCTTTGCCTACTCCGTCTATACCCGAAAGTATATTCATAAGCTTTAACTCGTCCGTCGTTCTCTCTACCGCAACCGAGGCGGAAGTCGTCTTTACCTTAGACCCGAACATAATTGCGGCGGCGGCAACTAAAACAATCAGAAGCACTGCAACAATAATTAATTTGTTATTCTTTTTCAGGTACTCAATCGCCCGTTTCATTTACTGTTATATTTATATAGCCCAAGCTCTCCAAATATTCCGTAATAAAACTAATTGTTTCATTATCGACAAAATTTCCCTCTACCGTCACTCCGTTTTCCTTAATTTGCGACCCGTCGTAGATTATTTCCACCGTGCAGACGCAATCGATTTTCAGTTCCTCTTCCACCTTTTGCGTAAGCGCACGGCTCTGAGTTTGAGAGTAAACCGAACAGATATAATCATAATCGTACGTATAGTTTTCGGTTGTTTTACTTAAAGTAAACAGTTTCGTAACAGGCTGAACCAATACGCAGATGCATATCAGTCGCAAGACGAAGTTGCAACTCTTTTTTAATTTTCCGTCGGGAATTACGAAGCTGACGATTACCGTCAGAAAAATTACGCCTATAGCAGTCAATAAGTAGGTTTTCATATAAAAGCGTACGAGGAATTAATAATCAGCATAACGACCAGGAAATACATAAACGCCGTCATAAGTATTCCCGCAATAAAGAAATCGACGTCTTTTGACAGGTCGTTAAAAAGAGCGTACAGATTTTTTTCTCCGAGCGGCTGGGCTATCGCACCCGTAATTTTTAATATAAGAGAGAACGCCGCCACCATAATTACCGGTTGAATAATCTGCGACAGTAACAGCGTCACCCCCATCATTCCGAGCGAACTTCGAACCAGCGTCCCCGACAGTACGACCATATCAACGCCCGCAGACAGGAAGTTTCCTACGATAGGCACGGAATTTCCGACAAGGTATTTAGTAACCTTGAAAAATATCCCGTTAAAAAGCGACGATGCGGAGCTCTGTACGGTTATGAACAAGCCGAATACCGCCACAGTTATGCCTATGACCCATTTCATTACCGATTTAATTAGAGACGAAACTCCTCCGAATGAAATTTTCGGGTTGAGCTTTGAAATGAAATTGAGTACGATTACCGCAACGGTTGCAGGAAAAATCAGTCCGCAGACTATCTCTATAGCGCCCTGACTTAAAAACAGTGCCGACGGTTGATAAATTGCTCCCGCCTCGCTTCCGCCGGTAAGAATAGTTAAGGTTACGAGTATCGGAGTAAATATTTCCACCTGCCGCTTTACGTTTTTTACGCAGTCCAATGCGGACGATACTATTCCGAAGAGCATCGAGCCGAGAATTAACATTATAAGCGACATTGCGGCAAGCCTTACAACGTTCGCGGTGGTTTTTGACAGTAGTCCTCCCTCTGCATCGGAAGCTACGGCACACAGTATAGATATGGCAACAACCTGTGCAAACGCAGGAATGAAAGACTTTGCTCCGCCAAGAAGTACTGAAAGTATTTCGCCGATATAGTCGGAATAATTTATTTTGAGTTGACCTTTAATAAGGTACTCTATTATTTCGCGCGCGTTATCACCGTAAGAATAAATAAATTTATCGCCGTACTGTTTTAAATAATTGTCGATTTCGGTCAGGTCAAGCCCGTCCAGTAACGCGCCTACGTTTTCGTTGAGCTCCGCACCTTCGTCGGCAACCGCAACGGATGCGCCGACAGGCGCAAGAAGAATAACAACTAAAATTACAACCGCGACGATAAGCAGCCACTTAATTAAGCGAGCTGTATTAACTTTGTTATAACTGCGAAAAGCGACTTTAAAATAGGGATTGACATTACGAAGATTATTATTTTTCCGCATAGTACCAACTTGTCCGAAACTGATTCGCAACCTAAATCTTTTACCGAGCTTGCCGTAAGCTCGATTACGTAACCTACGCCGATTACTTTGAAAATCAATCTTATGACCGATTTATCGATATTAGTCTGCTCGCTGAACTGTCTGATAAAATCGAGGCTTTCGGAAAGATAGTCAAACCCGCACAGAACTAAAAGTATTCCGCCGGCAGTAATGCAGAGCGGCACCAGGTCGGAATTGTGAGATTTTAAAATTAGAGCGCATACCGCGGTTATGACGGCAATCGCACACAGCTGAAATATATACATTAAAACACGTCAAACAACTGTTTAATCTTTGTAAACAGGTCCGAAACCATTGAAATAACCACCGTCAGGGCAATTACAAGCCCTACCAAACTGACAACCGTAGCTATATCGTCTCTGTCTGCCTTTTTCAGAATTTGGCAGACCACAGTCACAACTATTCCGATTGCCGCAAGCTTAAAAATAATACTGATATCCATTTCTACGCAAACAAAACCGCAATTAAAATTCCTGCCATCAGGCAAAGCTTAAAGTACAAAGAGCCGTATTTCTTATAATTATTACGACTATTCTGTCTGTAATTTTCAAGTTCAACTTTTCTTTCGTTAAGATAATCTATCTGAGAAGCCGCATCGGTCTGTCCGATTGACGACAGATATTCCGTCAAAAAAGTTCCCTCTTTGCCGCTTAGAACCTTTTCGCCGTTAAGACATTTTTTCACGTATCCGTAATCATCGGCAATTTTGGAAACTTTTTCTCTGCCGTATTTAAGGTTCATAATCAGTTTTTCGTTAAATTCGTAAAACTGCTCGAATACCTTAACCTTGGTTTTCTTTTCATTTGACAGAGCTAGTCCGAATACGGCTGAAAGTATCACAATGGCAAACAAAATCAAAATTTTTATCATAAATTTCGGCTCTTTGTCCTATTCCACTAAGTCTGACGAAGTAATCAAAGGGTGTATCTTTTAGAAGTCTTACGTCAACCACGTGCGACGACGCAATTACGGTGACCCCGCACTCTATGGCTCTTTGCACGGCTTGCATATCAGCTACTCCATATAGCTCGTCCGTGATAATAATTTGCGGTTTCATAGTTCTTACGGCGTTTTCAAAGGCGAAGATTTTGTCCGCACCGCGTACCACGTCGCACATTAAACCGAGTTCAAATCCTAAATTAGTGCCCTCTGCGCCCGAAATCTCAAACCTTTCGTCAAAAATTAGTATATTTTTGTTATAATTAACTGATATTCTTCGGGCAAGGTCACGAAGTATCGTTGTTTTGCCATACCCCGGCGGCGAAAAAATCAATGCGTTGACCGGTCTTTCTTTGAAAAGTGTGTCGAAAATACCGTCAGCGCACCCCTCCGCATCGTGCGGAATGCGAATGTTGAGCGAAGTTACGTTCTTTATCGCGGAGACGCCGTTTTTATCGAAAACGTACTCGCCTGCAATGCCTATTCTTACTCCGCCGCCGACAGTTACAAAACCTCTTTTTAACTGTTCAGAATATGAATAGACGCAGTTTTCAATCGCCGCATACAGCACTTTCTCCGCATCTTTACAGACTATGGCGTTCTCGCTTTTGTCCGTCGCGGCAAAGTAATTTATATACTTATATTCATTACAGTACTCAATAATTACTGGTTGTCCGCTCCTCAATCTTATTTCGGTCAGAAAATTTAAATTAAGATTATTAAGTGCATTTCTGAGGTCGGACGGTAAAAAGTACAAATTCATAATATAATTTATAATTTTTTGCAAAAAATATAACCGCCGAAGCGGTTATAGTAAATTTATTTAGTTTTAATTATTTGATTACTTAATATAGTTTTCCAGAAGAACCATATTGTCGTTCACGAAGTCCGCAAGCTCTTCGCAGGAGAGCTTTTTGAACGAAGCAAGCGCAAGCGAATAGACGTACTTTGCAACGAATTTCTGCTTATCCTCCGCAAGCTCCTTGATTTTAGCGACTACGGGATTCGAGAGGTTTACCACAAGGGTCTTTGTAATCTCTCCGTCGGTCATACCGTAGAATTGCCCCATCTCCGAGTATCTTCTCATATACTCGTCGACGTTTATAATTGCAGGGACGTCCGAATTTTTCAGAGCCTGCGTCTTGACGGTAATCTTTTCGTCGCCTATTGCGTTTTTAAATATATCAGCAAGAACGCTGTCCTCAGTCTTGTCCTCACCCTGCAATGCACCCGCGACGTCTGCGTCTATTCTCATAAACTTGACTTTACCGGGTATTTTGTATTCTATAAAGCTTATAAAATGAGGATCTATGAAGGAGTTACAGCAGATTGCGTTCAAACCGTTATCCTTAAACATTCTGACGTATTGAGCCTGCTGTTGAGGGTCGGAAACGTAGTAAACCGTGGTAGGTTCCTTTTTCTCCTCTTTCTTATCGTCACCCTCTTTATTTTCGGTAGTTTCTTCCGTAGGAAGAAAATCATTTAAAGTTTTGTACTCGCCGTTAATATCTTTCCAGATTATGACGTCCTTTACCTTATCATAGAACTCTGTTTCTTTTATACAACCGAATTTAATAAAATTCGCAAGATCGCTCCAGCACTCTTCGTATTTCGCCTTGTCGTTTTTAAAGAGCTGGGTAAGTTTGTCCGCAACCTTTTTAACAATATACTTAGTTATTCTCTGAACCTGTTTGTCATTCTGTAAAAAGCTTCTCGATACGTTAAGAGGAATGTCGGGGCAGTCGATAACACCGTTTAACAGCATTAAAAATTCGGGTATGACTTCCTTTATGTTGTCTGCAATAAATACCTGGTTGCAGTAGAGCTTAACTTTTCCGCGCTCGAGCTCAACTTTATTTTTTACCTTGGGGAAATATAGAATTCCTTTAAGCTTGAACGGATAGTCCATATCCAGATGCACCCAGAAAATCGGAGCGTCGTAATCCATAAACGTATCGGTATAGAATTCTTTATACTCCTCGTCGGTGCAATCTTTGGGCGATTTGCAGTAAAGAGGTAAAACCGTATTAAAGGGTTTGTCGTTTCCGTCGCCTTTAAAGCCGACGTAAATACTATAGGGCATAAACGAACAGTACTTTTTTACTAAGCCCTTAATTCTGTCTTCGTTTAAAAACTCCTTTTCCTCGTCGCTGACGTGCATTATAATTTTTGTTCCGCGCGTAGACTTGTCGCACGCGTCAACGCTGTAAGTCGAATTGCCGTCCGAAGCCCACTTTACCGCCGCCGCGCCCTGCTTGTAGGAAAGCGTCTCGATTTCGACAAGCTCTGAAACCATATACGCAGAATAGAAACCAAGTCCGAAATGACCGATTAGCGGTGGATTTTAAAAACACGATTCTGATCATGACCTCTAATATCGGGGCAGCTTACCTTTTGGAGGGGATTGATGCAGGCGGAAATATTAATGAAGAGACTGAAAAAATGGTGATGAATGAATTGCGTTCCCATTTCAGACCGGAGTTTTTAAACCGTCTGGATGAGACGATTCTGTTTAAACCATTGTCTAAAGAGAATATTAATGGTATTATTAAGTTGATCATAGCAGATTTGAACAGAAGGCTTTCGGACAGGGAGCTGGAGGTGGAGCTTTCACCGGAAGCAGAAAGCTACATCGTGGAGCAGGCATAACGAATATATTTATGCAAGAATGGGGTTACCGGCGAGTGTCGGGAACCCCAT
>CAYMUQ010000017.1:0-15706 GCA_964393805.1 uncultured Clostridia bacterium | reverse complement strand
TCATATACTTTTGAGCCGCTGTCAATCCAAGCGAATTTACATAACCTTGCACCTTCGCTTTCTTCGAGCCGGAGATAACCTTGCCCTTCTTGTCGGTGTCGGCTTCCAACCCCCTCGCCGTTGCCACGATTATCGCAAGCGAAGGAATATCAACAGTCAACCCGTTTTTGCAAATAAAAAAATATTTTAAGGTATTTATTATGCGTATAGACAAATTTTTGAAGGTTTCGCGGATTTTAAAGAGACGCACGGTCGCGCAGGAGGCTTGCTCGGGCGGCAAGGTCTCGATAAACGGTAAGGACGTCAAGCCCTCCCACCCAGTAAAGGTCGGCGATATAGTCGAAATCACCTACGCCTCGGGCGTTCTGAAATTCAGAGTGCTCGAAGTTAAGGAGACGGTCAAAAAAGAGCAGGCGGCAGACCTTTACGAAATAATCAACCCGTAAGTTAAAAAAAATGATTTTTTCCGTTGCAAAACGGTTTTTTTTATGTTACGATAGATTATATAATAAAGTTAAAGATTAAAAATTCGCTATGTTTAAAATTTTACTATCCAAGCTGAAAGAAGCGGTCATTTCGGTTTTACCCGTAGCCGCGATAGTTTTAATAATTTCCTTTACCCCTCTGGTCAACCTCTCCACGACCGAGATTGTTTCATTTGCCGTTTGCGCGGTATTTTTAATAATCGGCATCGCGCTCTTCAATCTGGGCGCCGACCTTGCGATGACCCCTATGGGCGAACACGTCGGCACGGGCTTGACCAAAAGCAAGAAGATTTACGTTCTTATAATCGTATGCTTCATAATGGGTCTTTTAATAACGATAGCCGAACCCGACCTCTCGGTCTTGGGCGAACAGATAAGGGACATTATGCCGGGCGGCGGCGACGTCGGTAAATGGATTTTAATTATTACCGTAGGCGTCGGCGTGGGAATTTTCCTCGTGCTTGCAATACTTAAAATCGTCTTCCAGAAAGATTTGGGACCGCTTTTAATGTTCTTCTATATGATGCTGTTCGCGGCGTCCGCACTGCTTATCCAAAGCGGAAAATTCAATCTTTTGCCCCTCTCCTTCGATTCGGGCGGCGTTACCACGGGTCCCATTACCGTACCCTTTATAATGGCGCTCGGCGTAGGTATCGCAAACACAATCGGCGGCAGAAAGGCAAACGAGAACTCCTTCGGTCTTATCGCGCTCTGCTCGGTAGGTCCCATTATCGCGGTTATGCTCCTCTCCCTTACCACCAACGGAGACCCGAGCGCGTACGATACGGCTCAGTACAGCATAGAAAATTTCATAGGCTCCAATTTCGGCTCTATGCTTTTGGGAAAACTCGGCGAAGTTGCGCTCGCACTCGGACTTATAGTCGTATTCTTCTTTATTTTGCAGTTTACCATTTTAAAGCTCCCGAAAAAGAAACTCGCGCAAATCGGCATAGGCATTGCCTACACCTTCGTAGGACTTGTAATATTCTTAGTCGCGGTTACCGTAGGCTTTATGCCCGTCGGCTTTAAATTAGGCAAGCAGATTGCGGAGTTCTCACAACCCCTCTTGATAGTTTTAGCCTTCGTCTTAGGTATGGTAGTAGTCCTTGCGGAGCCTGCCGTACACGTTTTGAACAAGCAGGTCGAAGAGGTTACGGGCGGCGGCGTAAAAAAGATAGAGATGCTGCTCGCTCTGTCGATTGCGGTCGGCATATCAATAGGTCTTTCGGTTATCCGAATGATTTTCAAATTCTCGCTACTCTACTACCTTATCCCCGGTTATCTCATATCGTTGGGACTTTCGTTCTTCGTTCCCAAGATTTATACGGGTATAGCGTTCGACTCGGGCGGCGTTGCGTCCGGTCCCCTTACTTCGAGCTTTATTTTGCCCCTCGTAATCGGCGCGTGCGAAGGCTTGCACGGCACCTCAATGATATACGAGGCGGCGTTCGGCGTGGTTGCAATGGTCGCAATGACCCCCCTTATCACCATACAGATTTTGGGCTTTAAGGCAATTACTTCCAAAAAGGTTCGCCAGAATATCGAAATGCGCAGAATATTGTCTGCGGACGACGAACAGATTATCTACTTCAAATAATTCACAGAATACTTTTCTTCGCAAATAATTTTAAAACGGTTTAAATATGACGGAAAAATCGGAAAAGAAAGTCAAAAAAATTAAAAAGGAACAGCAAAAGCCCCAACACTCGGTTATGGGCAACAGGCTCAAGCTTAAGGAACAAAAAAATAACCAACACTCTGTTACGGGTAACCGTCTCAAGCTCTTGGTTACCACCGTTCCGAGAAACAAGGCGGAATACTATGCCGACCTTATTCAGTCCTTCGAGGTGAATATGCAGATGTTCGCTCTGGCGGAGGGTACGGCTAACGCAACGACTTTAAGTTTATTAGGTCTTGCGGACTCCTCGAGGACGGTCATTTTAAGCGTAATAAAAGAGAACAAAATCAAAGACTGCCTTGCTGAGCTTGAAAACAAATTCAATTCGGTTAAGGGCGGCAAAGGCATAGCCTTTACGATACCTTTAACAAGCGTTATAGGCACTTTGATTTACGGATTTTTGAGCAACAACACTAAATTGGTTAAGGAGAATAAAAAATGAGCGGCGAATACGAAGTAATTTTCTGTATAGTAAACGCGGGCTTTTCCGACACGGTTATGGACGCGGCGAGAGAGGTCGGCGCGCGCGGCGGCACGGTAATACACGCAAGAGGCACCGCCAACAAGGAAGCCGAAAGTTATTTTCATATAACCATACAGCCCGACAAGGAAATCGTTATGATTTTGGTACCCACTAAAATCAAGGACGACGTTTTACACGCCCTCTACCGCGAGGCGGGCTTGAAGTCCGCAGGTCAGGGCATAGCCTTCTCCCTCCCCGTTGACGAGGTCGCGGGTTTAAGCGCGCCCGTCGAAGAGAAAAAACAAGAGGAAGATAAAAAGCAAGAGACAACCCCCGAAGCACCGCAGGTTGACGCCGTCCCCGAAGAGGACGCAAAGAAAGAGACGAAATGAAAGTAAGCGTAATAATATGCGCGGCAGGTAAAGGTGAAAGGGCGGGCTTCAACAAGATGCTCGCCCCTCTTTACGGTCAGCCGACAATTTTCACGACCTGCGAAAAATTTTACAATATCGCAGACGAAATAATAATAGCGTGTTCTAAAAACGATTTGGAAAATATTACCGCAATCTGCTCCCCCTTCGGCGCGGTTACCGTCGAGGGCGGAAGCACGCGGTTCGAAAGCGTATATAAAAGCCTTGACAAGGTTACGGGCGATATAGTCCTTATCCACGACGGCGCACGCCCCTTTATAGACGGCGACACCATTAAAGGCTGTATAGACTGTGTTAAAGAACACGGCTCGGCAATCTGCGTAATGCCGTCCACCGATACCGTAGTTTACTGCGACAACGACACGGTAACAGATATACCCGACAGAAGCGGCGTATATCGAGCGCAGACCCCTCAGGGCTTTAAGACAGCGGAAATTAAAACCGCATATAAAAAAGCGGCTTCGGACGGCAATAATTACACGGACGACAGCTCGGTTTACCGCAAGTATATACGCCCCCCTTATATCTGCAAAGGCAGTATAGCCAATATTAAACTGACGTATAAAAGCGACTTCCCCGACAGACCCTACACGGCACCGCTGTACGGCGGCAAGATGGTCGTAGGCTACGGCACGGACGTCCACGCCTTCGGAGAAGGCGGCGGTATAACTTTGTGCGGAGTTAAGATACCCTGTTCAAAAAGACTTATCGCCCACAGCGACGGCGACGTAGCCGTTCACGCGGTTATGGACGCGCTCTTATCGGGCGCGGGGCTCAACGATATCGGGCACTATTTCCCCGACACCGACCAAAGATACAGCGGCGCGGACAGTATGCGGCTTTTAAAAGAAGTCGTCTCCCTTATCGGAGAGCGCGGCTACTCCCCCGCCAATCTGTCTTTGACGATATGCGCGGAAACACCCAAGCTTGCACCGTATATAGAAGCTATGAAACAAAACCTCGCCGAAGCTCTGAATATCGGCGTTGATGATATAGGAATAAGCGCGGGCACGAACGAGGGGCTCGGCTTCGTAGGACAAAAGCTCGGTATATATGCGAACGCTATAACACTGCTTATGAGGAAAGAAAATGGCTAAACAGACGACTGTATTTACTTGTAGCGAATGCGGCGCGACCAGCCCCAGATGGCTTGGCCGCTGTCCATCGTGCGGACAATTCAACACGATGGTTGAAGAGATAATAAAAAGCGAGCCCTCTCAAAAAGAGAGAAAGCCCCTCTCCCACGCCCGTCCTTTAAAGCAGGTTTCCTATGAAAGACACGAGCGCGTGTCCTCGGGCGTGTCCGAGTTCGACACCGTCCTCGGAGGCGGCATAGTCGCGGGCTCACTCGTACTTTTAGGCGGCGACCCCGGTATAGGCAAATCAACCATTTTAACGCAGATAGCCGCCCACCTCTCCAAAGAACATAAGGTTTTATATTTTTCCGCAGAGGAGAGCTGTTCTCAGGTAAAGATGCGCTGTGACAGATTAAACGTCGACGCGGACAACCTTCTACTTCTTAACGGCACTTGCATAGACGATTTGGAAGGCGAGCTCGACGGCGTCGAATTTTGTATAATAGACTCGATACAGGCGGTATATACCGACGATTTGTCCTCTTCCTCGGGCTCGGTTGGTCAGGTGCGCGAGTGCGCAACCAAGCTTATGAGAATAGCCAAGTCCAAAAACGTGTCCTTCTTTATAGTCGGCCACGTTACCAAGGAAGGTGCGCTCGCAGGCCCCAAGGTTCTCGAACACATTATGGATACCGTCCTCTACTTCGAGGGCGAAAACCAGGAAAATTACAGAATTTTGAGAGCGGTCAAAAACCGTTTCGGAAACGTTTCCGAAGTCGGCGTATTCGAAATGACCGGCGAGGGAATAATTCCCGTATGCGACTATTCGGGGATATTTTTATCCGAGAGCCGCGGCGAAGAAGCGGGCTGTGCGGTAACCCCCTCGCAGACGGGCAACCGCTGTATGAACGTCGAAATACAGACGCTCATTTCCAAGACCACGTTCGGTCAACCGAGAAGAATGTCGCTCGGCATAGATTACAGCAAGCTCTCGCTACTGCTTGCCGTACTCGAAAAGAGATGCAATCTGCACTTTTCGTCGCAGGACGCGTACATAACGGTTATGGGCGGCATAAAGCTCAACGAACCCGCAACCGACCTCGCGCTCTGCGCCGCGCTGTCCTCTGCGTATTTTGACAAACCGATAGACAAATATACCGCCGTGTTCGGCGAAGTCGGTCTTACGGGCGAGGTACGCGCCGTACAGTATGCCGAAAGACGCGTTGCCGAATGCGTGAAAATGGGCTTCAAGCGCGTTCTTCTCCCTGCTAAAAATATGAAATCGGTGGCAAAGTACGCCGAAAAGATAAGCATAGTTCCCGTACTCTATTTGGGTACGATGTTAAAAACGTTATTTCCATGAGTGAAGATATTAAAGAGCAATCACCATTTGAACAGCATTTCACGATAAAAAAACTTCTTAAATTCGTCTACCCGTCCATAATAATGATGGTTTTTACCTCTGTCTACGGCGTGGTGGACGGAATTTTTGTGTCCAATTTCGCAGGGCAGAAAGCGTTCGAGGCTATAAATTTAATAATGCCCGTTATTATGGCGTTCGGTGCCGTAGGCTTTATGCTGGGAACGGGCGGAAGCGCGCTCGCTTCGAAGCTGTTGGGCGAGGGCGAGAACAAGCGTGCAAGCGCGGTCTTTTCGCTGATTACCTACACCACCGTCATTTTGGGTCTCGTGCTTACGGTAGTCGGCATATTCACCGTCCGTCCCCTTGCGATACTGCTTAAAGCCGACCAGGAGGGCGTACTCGAAGAGTGCGTTCTGTACGGAATAGTTAATATTTGCGGCATAACCTTTTTTATGCTTCAAAACCTGTTTCAGAGCTTTTTCCCCGTCGCGGGAAAACACAAGCTCGGTCTCTTCTTCGTCGTCGCCGCGGGACTTACCAACGCCGCACTCGACGGCGTACTTATCGCAGGCTTTAATCTCGGCGTTCTGGGTGCGGCGCTCGCAACGATTATAGGTCAGGCGGTCGGCGGACTTGCGCCCGTGTTCTATTTCAGTTTAAAACGCAACGGACTTTTAACCCTCGGCAAGCCCGAACTTAAAATCAAGCCTCTGTTAAAATCCTGTCTTAACGGCAGCTCGGAGATGATGACCAATCTCTCCCTTTCGCTCGTCAACATACTGTACAACCTGCAACTCGTGGCGCTCGCCCCTCAGATAGGCGTGAAAGCGTACGGAGTTTTGATGTACGTCTGCTTTATATTCTGCTCGGTATTTATCGGCTATTCGATAGGCGTTGCGCCCGTCATAGGTTACAACTACGGAGCAAAAAGAAGTGACGAGCTGAAAAGCGTTTTAAAAAAGAGTATGATAATTATTGCCGTTTCGTCGGTAACAATGTTTACGCTGGCAATGTCCTTAAATTATCCGCTTGCGTATATATTCGTGGGAAGCGACGAGACGACCTTCGCCTTAACCCGTCGGGCGTTTATGATAATTTCCGCTATGTTCCTTATTATGGGCTTCAACATCTTCGGCTCGGCGTTCTTCACCGCACTGAACAACGGCTTGGTTTCGGCGGTTATATCCTTCCTGCGTACGCTTGCGTTCCAGGTTCTTTGCATAATGGTACTGCCCCTTTTGTGGAAGCTGGACGGCGTCTGGGCGGCAAACGTGTTCGCCGAAATTCTGTCGATTATCGTCACCGTGACCTTTATTCTGACACTGAGAAAGAAATACGGTTATTAGTCAGTACAAACTAAGACGGCGGCTGTGCCAAACTGGTACAGCCGCCTTGTTTTTTCAAAAAATACCAATACTCAAACCTGCATACTACAACAATTCCTGCACAACATAATTGCACGGAGGAAGTTATGCAATTTGACGAAACACAGACTTATTTGAATTTAGCCAGGAGCTTTGCCGGCGAAAGTCAGGCGGGTATGCGCTATCAATTGATTGCGCGTGAAGCGACCGCACAGGGATATATTTCTCTTGCGGACGAGATTAAGGCGCTTGCCAAGAATGAAACGGTACACGCAAGAAGATTTTTCGAGGAGCTTACAAAGCGGGGAAAGAAGCTTGACAATATAGTTTTGGACGCGGGTTATCCCTATCATACGGGCAACCTCGTCGAAATGCTGAGACTTGCAAGCGAGGACGAAAGAAACGAACACGAGAAGATTTACCCTGCATTTGCACAGACGGCGAAGGACGAAGGCTTTAACGATATAGCGGGACTTTTTACGCTTATTGCCAACGTTGAGAAGCATCACGAACAGATATTTAGATATCTTCACGAAGCAATGGAAAGCGGCAATTTGTATAAAAATCAAAGTCCTATTTTATACGTCTGTAAGGAGTGCGGACATATGCACACCTCAAAAGAGGCGTGGACTATCTGCCCTCTTTGTAAATCAAGTCAGGGTTTCGTCGCTTTGAATCTTCCTTACGGAAAGGAGTAATTATGAGAAAGACTAACAACAACAGCGAAAGCAAGCAGAACAAGAATTGCGGTTCTTCCAAGAACTGCGGCTCGTCTAAAAGCACGAAGAACTGCAAATAAGTTTTTCAGCCACGACGACCCTAACGGAAGTTATACGGGTACCTCGGAAGACGCTTACGAAAAGCCTATTCAGGACGTAGACGATTTATAACTTCTTTAGGGAAAGAGAGCGCGGCAGGCGTTTACGCCTGCCGCGCTTTTACATACTATTAAATTATTCGTTGAGCCTGGATATAGTATCCCCAGCGAGTAGACGAGATTTTTTCTATCTTCGCATAGTCCGACGCCGTGTGCAGAATGTAGTTATCGCCGAGATACAGCGCGACGTGCCCCACTCTCTCTACCCCCGTCAGGTTTTTCCGCGAAGCGTTTGTAAAGAACAGCAAATCTCCCCTTTTAATCGCGGACTTAGCTACGGTAGCGCCCTGATAAATCTGCGTGCGGGTATTCATCTGCAAATTCACGTTCGCGCCCTTTTTGAAGATATACTGCATCAAAGACGAGCAGTCGAACTTGTTTTTATCGAAGCCCGACAAGAGCGAACCCGAACCGTTATGGTAGCGCACCGCGCCGTAGACGTACGGCGTTCCGAGCAATTTACAGCCCTCGTCGATTACCTTTTCGAGCGTATTATTTTCACAGCAATCCATATGTATTGCCGTGCAATAGTCGGCGTATACATATGCGTCTTTACCCTTATATTCGGTTCTGTACCAGTTGCCGCTCTTTTCATATAACTTGTACAGCGTGTTCTTTTCCGCCACGCCTAAACTTGCATAGCCCGAACCTGCGCCGCTTCTAATATTTACGCCGTCGGAATTAACTTTTATATATGCCGCCTGCGCCGCCGCAGGCGTAGTCTCGCCCCCTTGCGAACCTACGGAAATCTCGGTCCCCGTAATTACGGTTTCCGGTCCGTCGACCTTTTTCGCGCACGCGGGAAGGAAAGCGGCCGCGGCAAGAGCAAGCGATGCAAAAACCATTTTTAAATATTTCATAAATAAAACTCCTTACGGTTAAATTATACCGCAAGGAGCCCTATATTTCAATGCAAAATGTTTTCCACCTTTACCTGCTTTTACCTTGTATGGAAAGCCGCCGAAAGTGCTTTTATTTTGTCACAATTTTCTTATTATTTTTGCCGGATTGCCCGCAATTATTACGTTCGAGGGAAAGGACTTCGTGACCACCGCGCCACTTCCGACTATGACGTTGTCGCCGAGAGTTACCCCGGGGTTTATGACGGCGTGACCGCCTATCCAGCAGTTGTCGCCGATTGTGACGGGTTTACCGTATTCGAGCCCTGATATGCGCGTCTTTTCGTCAATGGGGTGCGCCGCCGTGTATATTCCGACCTGCGGAGCGATAAGGCAGTTTTTACCTATCTTTACCTTGCATACGTCGAGTATACATACGCCGTAATTGACGTAAAAGTTTTCGCCGACCTCGATATTCTTGCCGTAGTCGCAATAAAAGCCCTGCGTCAAAACGACGTTCTCTCCGCACTTACCCAAAAGTGTTTTAGCCACCTTTTTGCGCTCTTCGTCGGTCAGAGGTTCATTGAGTTCGAGACAAAGTCTCTGCGCCTCCGCGTGTTCCTTTGAAAGTACCGTATCGCCCGCGTCGTAAAGTTCGCCCGCAAGCATCTTTTCCTTCTCGGTCATATTTCCTCCTGAAAACAAAACGCCGCAACTCGGCGGCGTCTTTTTCGTTTTTAATCAGTCCTCTATGCCCTCGTTGAGCTTGGCAAGCAGTTTTTCCAAATCGTTGCCGTGAACGAAAACCGCCTCCTCTATCGTCTCGCCGTGAGCCATAGCGCAACCTATGCAGTGCATACCTACAGCCTGTAAAATTTCAGCGCTGTTGGGGTTAATGTTAAGACAGTCAGCAATTAAAGTGTCCTTGGTTATCTTTGCCATAATTTTTATCTCCTTTAAATCAGTATCCCCTTTTCGGGGGCAATATTATTCGTTAATTATTTATTCGTCTTCCTGCTCGGTTTCGGGAAGCAGGACAACTTTCAATTCGGTTATTCTTCTGAACTCGGTATTAGATACGGTTATGTGCAGTTTACCGAACGTGAGCTCGTCGCCGATATCGGGGACCTTACCCAGCATATCTATGACCCAGCCGCCGACCGTCGCGCTGTCGCTGTCTATCTCGCCTAAATCGAAGTAGTCGCACAAATCGTTTACCGTGGTACTTCCGAGTACTTTGTACTCCTCGTCGGTCACTTTGGTTATGTCGGCGAGAACGTCGTCGTGTTCGTCCCATATCTCGCCTACGAGCTCTTCCAAAATGTCCTCCATCGTGACAATTCCGACCGTATCGCCGAACTCACCCGAGACAACCGCCATATGCGTTTTGGACTTTTGAAGCTGTTGCAAAACCGCGCTTATCTTCGTGGTGGAAACTACGAATACTACTGGCTTAGCCGCCTTTTCAAGCCTGAAGTTGCTATCTGTACGCTGTTTGATGAAATCCTTTTCGTGCAGTATACCGATTATATTGTCTATGGTGTCCTTATATACGGGCAGACGCGAATAGCGCGTCTCCATAAATATTTTGTCAACCTCGTCGAGCGGAGTTTTGTAATCGATAGCCACGAGGTCAACTCTCGGCACGAGTATATCCTTTGCTTCCAAATCGTTGAACTCGATAGCGCTTCTTATGAGGTCGCTCTCCTGCGCGTTAATACCGCCCTCCTGCTCCGCCTCTTCGACCATAATTTTGAGCTCGTCGTCGGTTATCGTGTTGTCCTCTTTGTGCTTGAATATCTTTAAAAGCACCCATTTCCAGCCCGCGAAAACTATGTTAAGCGGCATAAAGACGTATATAAGCGCCGTGATAAACGGAGACGCAAAGCGGGCAAATCCTTCGGAATGCTCCTTTGCAAGCGTCTTGGGGGTTATTTCGCCGAAGATAAGAACTATTACCGTCGTTGCCACCGTCGAAAGCGTGGTTGCAAGCGGTTCGTTATCCTTTATCCAAAATACGAACAACAGCGTTGCAAGCGAGGACGCTAAAATATTGACTATGTTGTTGCCGATAAGAATGGTCGTAAGCAGTCTGTCGTATTTATCGGCAAGCTTTAAAACTCTCTTTGCGCCCTTGTCGCCGTCCTCGGCTTTGGCTTTCAATCTTACTTTATTTACCGCGGTAAACGCCGTTTCCGTCGCCGAGAAAAATCCCGACAAAAGAAAGCAGATACATATTACCACTATAAAAATTATTTCTGTCGTTTCTGTCATAAATCCTCCTAAAGTCAGTAATGCAAAAGCTTTGCGGTTACAACTTCAAGAAGATTATCTTTAACTCAAAATGCGCCCGCAAGCAAGCCTCGGGCGTATTTTCAGAAAGCTTAAAGCGACTAAAACATCGCTTAGATGGGTCGTCCATAATCTCCTCTTGAATGAATTTTCAAGAGCGGAAGTATATTTTGCGTTAAAATTAACTACAATGCTCCGCTACGACTTGTATTATAGCACACTTACCTACGTATGGCAAGTAATTTAATAAAATTGTTATGCGCCCTGCCCTTGACTGAACAGGTAAATTCTGCTATACTCAATTGTATAAAAATCAACCTGACAGGTTTTGTATGATTATAACTAAGACACCATTCAGAATGAGCTTTTTCGGCGGCGGAACGGATATGCCCGAAGTCTTTAACGAGATGGGCGGAGCGGTTCTTTCCACCACCTTCGATAAATACTGCTACGTGACCGTGCGTCACCTCCCTCCCTTCTTCGATTACACGACCGAGCTCGTATATTCCAAAATAGAACAGCTCGACGACATAGCGAATATGGAACATCCCTTAGTCCGCAACGCAATGAAGTATCTCGATATGCACGAGCTGAGGATAAACTACGAGAGCGATTTGCCCGCAAGGACGGGACTGGGTACCAGCAGTTCGTTCGCAGTCGGACTTTTAAACGCTTTCTACGCGCTCAAAGGTAAGTACGTCAGCAAGAAAAAACTTGCGGACGACGCGATATTCGTCGAGAGAGAGCTCTGCAAGGAAAAGGGCGGCTGGCAGGACCAGATTGCCGCGTCGTTCGGCGGTTTTAACCGTATCAACTTTGCGTCCAACGGCTACGAAGTACAAAAGGTCATTATCTCACCCGATAAAAAGAAAGCTTTGAACGACAACCTCTTACTCTTCTTTACGGGACTTAAAAGGTATTCTTCCGAAATACAGGCAGTCACCGAAGCCAGCCTGGGCGACAAGAAAGCTCAGCTTAGAAATATGCTGTCGCTCGTTGACGAGGCGCAGAACGTTCTCACCGACAAGGACAGAGATTTGGACGACTTCGGAAGACTGTTAGGCGAAACCTGGAAATTAAAGCGTCAGACGGGCGCAAAGATTTCCAACGGCAGTATAGACGACCTCTACGACAGGGCGCTTAAAGCGGGTGCGCTCGGCGGTAAGCTTCTCGGCGCGGGCGGCGGCGGTTTCCTTTTATTCTACGTTCAGCCCGACAAGAGAGCGCAGGTTCTCGAAGCAATGAAAGAGCTTCTGTTCGTGCCGTTCGAATTCGAAAACGGCGGTACGCGCGTAATCTATTACACCCCCGAGTTCTACGACCCCGCTTTAAGAAGGGAAAAATAAGTGAAGACCGTAATCATGGCAGGCGGCAGGGGAACGCGGATAAGCTCGATTGCAAGCGATATTCCCAAGCCGATGATAAAAATAGACGGCGTACCCGTCTTGGAACGCGAAATAGAGTGTCTTAAAGAGCAGGGCTTCGACGACATTATTCTGACCGTAGGTCATTTGGGAAGCATAATATGCGACTATTTCGGCGACGGCTCGAAAATTTCCCCCGCCACGGGCAAACCGTTCGGCGTAAAGATAGAGTACTTCGTAGAAACTTCGCCCCTCGGCAATGCGGGCGCACTGTTTGAAATCAAAGACAAACTGACCGAGGACTTCCTGCTTTTAAATGCGGACGCGGTATTCAACGCCGACTTCAAAAGACTGGTTGACTACCACAGACAAAAGGGCGGACTTGCCACTTTATTCACTCACCCCAACTCCCACCCCTACGACAGCGGTCTTATTTTTACCGACGAAAACTTGGCGGTTACGGGATGGCTGAGCCGCGAGGACGAGCGCCCCGAATATTACCGCAACCGAGTGAACGCGGGACTGCACGTTCTCTCGCCCGAGCTTTTAAAAGTCCGTCCCAAGGGCGAAAAGGTCGACCTGGACAGGCAGATTTTAAAGCCCTTGGTAGGCACGGGAAAAATGTTCGCCTACGACAGTCCCGAATACGTCAAGGATATGGGCACGCCCGAGAGATACGAAAGCGTGTGTAACGACTTTAAAAGCGGCATAGTCGCCGCCAAAAGTCTGAAAAACAAGCAACGCGCAATCTTCTTAGACAGGGACGGCACCATAAACAAATACAAGGGCTTTATAACGAGTATAGACGACTTCGAGCTCGAGGACGGAGCCGCCGAAGCGATTAAAAAAATAAACTCGTCGGGCTATATTGCGATAGTTATAACCAATCAACCTGTAATAGCGCGCGGCGAGGTCACCTTGGAAGAGCTTGACGAAATGCACCGCAAAATGGAAACCCTCTTAGGCGAAGAGGGTGCGTACCTCGACGGCATTTACTTCTGCCCCCACCACCCCGACAAGGGCTTTGAGGGCGAAAGACCCGAATATAAAATTATCTGCTCCTGCCGCAAACCCAAGGCGGGAATGATATTCGAAGCGGCAAAGAAATTCAATATCGATTTATCCCTTTCCTATATGATAGGTGACGGAGAAAACGACGTAAAGTGCGGAAAGAACGCAGGCTGTAAAACTGCGTATATAGGCGCGGGAAATCCCTTCGGAGCCGACTTCGACGCAGACAATTTATACGAGTGCGTAAAGCGCATTTTAAATTGAGGTAACTATGGACTATCTGAAGCTTCTTTTAGAGCGCTACCCCTGTCTCGCCCCCTGCAAGGACGATATAGAGAAGGCGTACGAGATTTTGGAAAACTGCTATCTTAGCGGCGGCAAACTGCTTATAGCCGGCAACGGCGGCAGTTGCGCCGACTCGGAACATATAGTAGGCGAACTTATGAAAGGCTTTAAGCTTAAAAGACCGTGCAAAAAGGACTTTGCCGAAAAGCTTAAAGAGGTCGACCCCGTCCGCGGAGAGATACTCGTCGCCCGCTTACAGGGCGGTCTGCCCGCGATAGCGCTCGACAACCACCAGGGAATGAACACGGCGTTTATAAACGACGTTGAAGACGGCGGACTTTTATTCTACGCCCAGCAGGTGTACGGCTACGGCAAAAGCGGCGACGTCTTTTTGGGTATATCCACTTCGGGCAACTCAAAGAACGTTATGAACGCAACCGTTGTCGCACGCGCACTGGGTATGAAGGTAATCGGACTTACGGGTCAAAGCGGTGGCGAGCTTGCCCGCGTTGCGGACGCGGCGATACGCGTACCGCAGACCGAGACCTATATGATACAGGAACTGCACCTCCCCGTCTACCACTGTCTGTGCCTTATGCTCGAACAGCGGTTCTTTGAAAATTGAGTTTTGATAATTTAAGCGCCCGCGCGGCATCTGCCGCGCGGGCGCAATTTTTTAAGTCAAATTATTTCTTTTTCTGTTCGGGCGGCTGATAGTCCGCAACAATCTGTTCGAGCCTTGCCACGAACTGTCTGGTGCACTCTTCCCAACTAATATACAAATCTCTGCCGGCGTTCTTGCCAGCCTCTTTAAGTTTCTGTCTGTCGCTTACGGCGGCTTCGACTTTATCGGCAAAGTCCTTGGGCGTGTCTTTGGAAAGATAGCCGTTTACGCCGTCGGTTACGCCGTAGCCCGCGCATGAGCCCTCGATAAACACTCCCGCCGTATCGTACGCGGCGGCCTCCACCTTTACAAGCCCGAAGTTGTCGTACAGCGAAGGGAATAATAAAAGGTCTGCACGCGAATAGACGAGAGGAAACAGCGCGCCGTCGAGAAAGCCCGTGAAGGTTACTTCCTCGTCGGTAAGACCGAGCTTTTTCTTCTTCTTGACCATCTTCTTCATATCCGAGCCCTTACCCACGGCGTAGAACCTGAATTTAAGACCCCTGTCCTTAAGAATTTTAAGGCTGTCTAAAATAAAGTCAATGCGCTTAAGCTTTTCTATTCTGCCCACGAACAGGAAAAAGAGCTCGTCCTCGGCAAACCCGAATTTTTCGTTGGCCTGCTTTCTCAGCTCCTCTTTATTATCGCATTTGGGAAGATTGGTTCCGAAAGGCAGGTACGAAATCTTACCAGTATAGCCGAACGAACGGCACTGCTCCTCTACGAGAGGCGAGCACACGAACACCTCGTCGTATTTGTTGTACAGCTTGCCGAGGCTGTGGATAAATCTCTCTGTAACCCATTTCGACTTAACCACCATTCTTACTATGGGGCGCATATTGGAATGGAAAGTAGCGACCGCGGGTATGCCCTTTTTGCGGGCTACCTTAATCATAAACTTAGCCATATTGAAGGGCGAATTGACGTGTACTATGTCGAAGTCGCGCTCCATTACCTTTTTGTAGAACTTCTTGTCCTTCGTAGCCTGCCCGTACTGAAGGTTTAAAACGGGCATATACAGGCTCTTACAGCGCAGAATTTCGTAGGGCTGGACGTCCTCGTAGTTCTTGTATGCGGGTGCGATTGCAAGCACGTCTATATCTTTATAGGAGTTAAGACAGTAATTGTGCATGCAATTGATTACGCCGTCCACGTGCGGAAGATACGAGTCCATACCCTCCAAAAGACTTAATTTCTCGTTTTTCTTCATTTAAAATAAGCTCTTTAAAATATTTTTAATAAAAATATTCTATCACAGTAAAAACGATTACACAAGTTTTTGAAGTAATTATTTATTTGCTTTTATAGAAGACGCCTTTTTGCTTAAACCTTTCAAAAGTGTTTGACAAAGATAAAGATATTTACTATAATGTTAAAGCTTTATAAAGATATGCACCATTAGCTCAACTGGATAGAGCGTTGGTCTACGGAACCAAAGGCTAGGGATTCGAACTCCTTATGGTGCACCATTCCGAACGTAAGTCGAACACCCTGACTTGCGTTCTTTTATTTGT
>CAYMUQ010000016.1:0-16673 GCA_964393805.1 uncultured Clostridia bacterium | reverse complement strand
GCATAGCCGGTTGTGCGAATAATACGAACGGAAACGGTGCGGGCGGTAACGACGCTGATATAGAAGGAACCGGCGGAAACGGCGGCAATGAAACCCCCGACGAAAATCCCGACGCGCACACTCACGAATATAATTGTCTCGATACGAGCGAAAAGTATTTGAAGAGTGCCGCCGACTGTACTCATAAAGCGGTATATTACCTTTCGTGCGAGTGCGGCGAACAAGGGGAAGAAACTTTCGAGTACGGCGATTTCTTTCACGTTTTCGACCAAAAGACGGTTACCGGCGATTATTTAATAAGCGCCGCAGACTGTTACAACAGTGCGTATTACTATTACTCCTGCGAGTGCGGCGAAAAGGGGCAGAACTCGTTTTCGTACGGTGACCCGACGCCCCATTCGTATACGCGTAAAGCGGTGGAAGAGCGATACTTGAAGAGCGAGGCGAACTGCTCCGAAAAAGCCGTTTATTGTTACTCCTGCAAGTGCGGTGAAGAGGGCGAGGAAACTTTCGAGTACGGCGAAATCGCAGAAGGCGTTCACGTTTATTACGACGGAGAATGTAAATTCTGTCAAACTCCGCAGATTATACCGCTTACGTACAAACTGAATGAGGACGGCGAGAGCTACGGCGTTGAAGGCTACGACAAAGAAAACGGCGGATATACCGTAATTATTCCTTCCGAATACGAGGGTAAGCCCGTAACCGCTATTTGCGAAGAAGCTTTTTCACTCAGCGGGTACGGCAACGGGTACGGGGACGGTATTAAAGACGTAACCATTCCCGACAGCGTAACGTCAATCGGCGACCGCGCTTTCGAATTTTGCAGGGTGCTTGAAACCGTGAAAATGGGAAGCGGTGTTAAGGAGATAGGAGCTTCTGCTTTTTTTGATTGTATTAATCTTAAAAATCTTAGCCTGCCAGACGGCGTTGAGAAAATAGGAGAATCTTCATTCGGCTATTGTACTTCGCTCGAAACGCTGAGAATACCTGACAGTCTGACTTCAATCGGGTGGTACGCATTCGACCGTTGCGATAAGCTGACTTATAACGAGTACGACTCGGCTGTATATCTCGGCAACGAAACTAACCCGTACGTCGTGTTGATTAAGGCTAAGTCTAAGGATATTGCTTCCTGTATTATAGCGGATACGGCTAAATTGATTTATCAGTATGCGTTTTATACATGCAAGTCTTTGGAAAGTATAGTTATACCCGATACGGTCGTGTCGATAGGCAGGTTCGCGTTCGCGGACTGCGGTACTTTAAATAGCGTTACCGTGGGCGCGGGCGTAAAAATTATAGGAGACGGCGCTTTCAGTGCGATAAAAGAGGTTTATTACAACGGAGATATTGCGGGCTGGTTGGGTATCGACGGGCTGGAAAAATTGATTTCGTTTTACAATAAAACCAAAATACATATCGGCGGAAGCGTGCCGACTGATGAGGTGACTATCCCGCTGGGGGTTGCGGAAATTCCCTCCTGCGCGTTTTACGGCTGCGATAAGATAACCGACGTAAAAATTCCCTCGGGCGTCATATCGATAGGCGAATCGGCGTTCGGCGATTGCAAGTTACTCGAAAGCGTATCCTTACCCGAGGGAGTTTCTTCAATCGGCAGATTTGCGTTCAGCGGGTGTCAGTCGCTTCAACGGGCGAGTATTCCCGACAGTGCAACGGTTATCGGAGAATACGCGTTTAACGGTTGCAACCAATTGCAGTATAACGAATACGGCGGCGCGCTGTATCTCGGAAATACCGAAAACCCTTATCACGCGTTGGTAGAGGCAAAGTCGACCGATTTAACTTCGTCCGAAATTAACCAAAAAACCAAGATTATTTTACCGAGTGCGTACCAAAGCTGCCGATTTCTTGAAAGTATAGTCATACCCGAAAGCGTAGTCTGGATAGGCGAGCGAGTGTTCGAAGCGTGCGTTTCACTTGAAAGCATTACGGTGGAAGAGGGGAACGCGGTATACCACAGCGACGGTAACTGTCTCATTCATACGGCAGACAAGATATTGATTGCTGGCTGTAAAAACAGCGTCATACCGAGTGACGGCAGCGTGACCGTCATAGGAAATTACGCGTTCAGGGTACTTAGCGACCTTACGGAAATAAGCATTCCCGAAGGGGTAACGAAAATAGGCGATTACGCGTTCGGCAATTGTAGCTCGCTGACGGAAGTAGTCCTGCCCGACGGGTTGGAAGAGCTTGGCGACGGTGCGTTCTACAATTGTACCTCGCTCGGGAGCGTAACGATACCCGAAAGTATAAAGACCATCAAGATGTCTGCGTTTGCGAGTTGTTCGTCGCTTACCGATATAACCTTTAAAGGCACTAAGGAACAGTGGTACAGAGTTTATAAAGCTTACGGTTGGGACAACGGCACGGGCGACTACACCGTTCACTGCACGGACGGAGATATAGAAAAATCTTAAAATAAAAACCTCGGCATTGCCGAAAAAATGAAAAACAAAAGAGGTTGAAATTAATGTTAAATTTTAAAGCAAATGTAAGAAAATTTATGGACGGTTATTTAAATGACGAATATTCAAGATACCGTTCATATGATTATTGCCATAAATTATTTCTGGAGAACAGAGACAAGCTCAACGAGCAAACAATCGACAAACTTGCGTTAAATCTTTATACATTTCTTGCTAGCTGGGGTATGGTTTGCCGTGCAGGTATTTTAATGACGAAAGATTACAAATATCTTTATAAAGCCGTCGAGGTGGTGTGCAAAGATGAGTATTCTTTTTTAATCGATATCGATATTTTTGCCGCTGACTTTAATAAATATAAGTATGTACAAACTGTCTTAGAATTAAGAAATGATTTAGATAAAGCTATATTTGCTAAAACAGATTACAAATATAAAAACACTGTAATATGCAAAATTATGCTTGCCACGCTTGGTTGTATTCACGCTTACGACACTTACATTGTTAAAAACTTACGCAGGTTAAAGTACCCTGCGGTTCTTTCAGAAAAAGGGCTGTATGGCATATTAAACTTTGCTAATTACTATATGGCAGATATTCAGGCAGTGCAGGCGGAATATGAAGGAAGAACCCTGGTTAAATATTCGCCAATGAAATATATTGATATGGCGCTCTGGATTGAATAAAGGTTATTATAAAAGTTAATAAATCAATTGCAAACAAAGCCGTACGGGTGTATAATGTACCCGTATGGCTATTTATTTAACGGGTAGCGAACAGGCTACAATAGATTTTGCACAGGAATACGCAAATACCTTAGTCCCCGGCGACGTCGTTCTTTTGGACGGCGAAATGGGCGCGGGCAAGACGGTCTTTTGCAAGGGCATTGCAAAGGGCTTGGGAATTAAGGACGAGGTCCTTAGTCCCACCTACGCGTATATGAACGACTATTCTGGTAAGCTTTACCACTTCGATTGCTACCGCCTAAACAGCGGTGCGCAAGCCGAAAAAATGGGACTGACGGACTATTTTCTCGCAGGCGGCATCTGCGTTTTGGAGTGGGCGGAAAACATTAAAGAGGTTTTACCCAAGAACTGCAAAAAGGTTAAAATAGTAAAGTTTTCTTCATCCAACAGGGAGATTATCTGTGGGTAATTTTCTTGCGGTGGACACCTCTTCGCGCTATCTTACCGTACTTGCAAAGAACGGAGACAGGATAGAGGTAAACTATATAGAAAACTGCGCTATGCGGCACTCGGTCGTATTGATGGACGAAATCGAAAAGACGCTTGCCGCCGTGAATATGACGGCGGGGGAGTGCGATTTTTTCGCCGCGGTCACTGGACCGGGGTCGTTTACGGGAATACGTATAGGTATATCCTGCATAAAGGGTTTTGCAACCGCGCTTAATAAGCGCACCGTGGGCGTAACCTCGTTTGATATGCTTGCATACAATGTTATCGGCGACAGTGATTTTTTGGTTGCGATAGACGCATTGCACGACAACTATTACGTAAGCGGTTACCGCGCGGGCGGTATTATGGATATAGAGCCTTGTTATCTCTCGCGTGAAGAGGCGGTCGCATTAGGTAGACCCGTCTATGGATACGAGGATCTGAATTTTCCCGTGTATATAAAGCTCAACCCCAAGGACTGTCTTTTAAAGGCGGTCGTAAGACATAAGGGAGAGGACGGACTTAGCGCGTTGTACGTAAAGAAGTCACAGGCGGAAGAGGAGCGCGAAAAGCGCGGAGGCGGCGAATGAACCTGCGTAAATGTAAATTCGAGGATATCTTAGCCGTGTCCGAGCTGGAAAAGACCTGTTTCAAGGGCGAAGGTTACAGCTATAAAATGCTGGTCTCGATGTTTGAAAATCCCGCCTGTTGTATGCTCGTTGCCGAGGACGGCGGCGAGGTTATAGGTTACGGCTGTGCAAGCACGGTCTGCGAAAACTCAGACCTCGAAAACGTAGTGGTATCCGAAGCGTACAGAAACAGCGGAGTGGGTGCGGCCATCGTCAACGCACTTTTGGACGACGCTAAATCGCGCGGTGCCGAAAAGGTATTTTTAGAGGTGCGCGTATCCAACAGCGTTGCGTTAAAGCTCTATTTAAAATGCGGCTTTTCGGGAGTGTACGCAAGGACGAGATATTACTCCGACGGCGAAGACTGCCTCGTTATGTCCCGCACTCTTTAACCGCAAGATTACTTAGTCGCCAGTAATAAAAAGAGGTACAAATCTATTTTATTAAACGGCGCGTACGTAAGCGTAACCAGGAGGGGTAACGGTAAACCCGTACTGTTTCTGCACGGGTACCTTTCCTGCAAAGAGAGCTTTTACTATCAGATATCCGCGCTCGAAGACGCGGGGTATCTCGCGGTTGCGCCCGATATGCCCTCGTTCGGGGCGAGCGGCAGAATAACTTGCCCGTGGTCGGTCGGCGACTATGCGGGCTGGCTTGAAGATTTTATCGACGCCTGCGGCATACGCGGCGCCGACGTCGTAGCTCATTCATTCGGCGCGAGGGTCGCGCTTAAACTGTTTTCCGAAAAACCCGAGCTCTGCGACAGGCTGATAATTACGGGCGGGGCGGGCATAGTCAAACCGCGCACTCCGCAGTATATAAAAAAGGTCAAAAGGTACAGAAGGGTAAAAAAGCTCTTTCCGCGCTACGCCGAAAAAAGGTTCGGAAGCGAGGAGTACCGCACGCTCTCACCCTTAATGAGAGAGAGCTATAAAAAGATAGTCAACGAAGATTTAAGTTCTTCGGCGGTAAAGATAAAGAGCGATACTCTGCTCATATACGGCAGAGGGGACACGGTGACGCCTGCGGACGAAGAGGGCGCTACGTTCAACAAGCTTATTCCGAACAGCCGTCTCAAAGTCATAGACGGCGGACATTTCTGTTTTTCCGAAAATAGCGCGGAGTTCAACTCACTGATGCTCGGCTTTTTCAAGGGTAGGTAATATGTTGTTTTTCATAGATTGGCAAACTACGTTGGAGTGCGCGCTTATCGCACTCTTCTTTGCAAGCCTTCTTACGCTCGCCCTGTTTAAGCCTCTCGGAGTTTTGCAGTCCTGCAGTTATAAAAACCGTGAATTTTTCAGATGGGCGGGACGCAAAAGCAATCTTATATTCAGCCGTTTTGCTCTGCTTGCTCTTTCCGGCGCTCTCTGCTGTGCGGTGATGGCGCTGTGCTTCAGCTTTGCTAAAGCTTACGCCGATATAGTCTCTCTTGCCGCTTATCTTATATTCTTCGTGCTCTACGTAGTAGCGGACGCGCGGTATTCGTTCCGCGGCGGTGCCGTACTGACGGCTCGGTTTAAGCGGCTCCTAATCGCGGTATGGCTGGTAATCGCGCTGGTCACATATATTATTGCGTCGCTTCTAAACTTTGCCGATTACGTCTGGGGCGAAAAATTCTTTTCATACCTCAAATACTGCGCACTTGCCGCAGTACCTCTTGCGGCGTTGCCCCTTGCGGCGTTTGCAAATCTCGTTACCCTGATATGGGAAAAGCCGATAAATTCCTCGTTCGTCAAAAAGGCGAAAAGCAAACTTTCGGATGCGGATATAACGGTGGTAGGCATTACGGGAAGCTACGGCAAGACGGGCGTTAAAAATATTCTCAAAGCTATGCTTTCGAAGAAATACGAAGTGCTTGCAACACCCGCGTCGTACAATACGCCTTTGGGTATTGCACGAACGGTTAACAATAACGACCTGCCCGCAGGCGGTGTATTTATTGCCGAAATGGGCGCGAGGAACGTCGGCGATATCGCCGAGCTGTGCGTTCTGTGTCCGCCCGACTGGTCGCTTATCACGGGCATATGTCCCCAGCACCTCGAAAGCTTTAAAAGCTTAGAGGCAATAATTTCGACCAAGGGCGAGATAATACCCGCGACTAAAAATAACTGTTTCGTTGCCGCGGATGCGTACGGATATTTCAAAGACGCGGGCGACAAGGTCAAAGACTGCGACTGCGTGTCGGACGTTATTTCGGACTGTACGGGAACGGGCTTTACGCTCACTCTCGGGGGCGAGAGCGTAAAGGTTAAAACCAAGCTTTTGGGCGCTCACAGTGCGGCAAATATAGGTCTATGCGCACAGGCGGCTTATGCGCTCGGGGTAAGCTTAAAAGATATTGCGGCGGCAATAGGCGAGCTTGAATTCACCGAACACCGCCTGCAGCTTTTAGTAGCTAACGGGGTAAACATTTTAGACGACGGCTACAACTCAAACGTCGAGGGAGCTAAGGCGGCTATAAAGGTTTTGCGCTCGTTCGGCGGCAACAAGATTTGCGTGACCCCGGGTCTTGTGGAACTCGGCGTTTTAGAGGAGAGCGAAAACAGACAGCTTGGAAGTGAGTTGGTCGGTCTCGACTATATAATTTTAGTCGGCGAGACGCTTGTAGAGGCGGTCAAGAACGGATATCTCGAAGCGGGCGGCGACGCCGAAAAACTTACGATAGTTCCGACCTTGCAGATAGCGCAGGATAAGATAGCGCAGATAATTCAGAAGGGCGACTGCGTGCTGTTTTTAAACGACCTGCCCTCGAAGTATATGTAAAGTAAGTAAAACAAAATAATACACCAAAGCTAACCGAGGCTTTGGTGTTTTTTTATTGGGAGGAACAATGCAGAAATATTATGATATGGTCGTCGTATTCGGCGGCAGGTCGAGCGAAAACGAAGTGTCCGTAATAACGGGGACTATGGTTTCAAACGTACTCAAAAAGGGGGCAACGAGCGTTTTGCCCGTCTATATTGCACACGACGGCAAGGCGTACGCAGACGAAGCTCTCGCGGATATTGCCGTGTTTAAGAGCGGCGGATACACGAAGTATCCCGTCTGCGCCCTTGCAAACGGAGGAGTGACGCTCTACAAAAAGAACGGCAAGCCGTATAAGCATTTTACGGCGGGTTGCGTGATAAACTGCTGTCACGGCGGCGACTGCGAAGGGGGCGCGTTGGCGGGAGCGGCGGCGCTTGCCAACCTGCCATTTGCCTCCGCGGGCATACCCGAAAGCGCGGTGTTTATGGATAAGTATTTAACCAAGCTCGTTTTGCAGTCTCTCGGCGTGCGCGTCGCTAAATACGCATTTGCCAGAGACGCCCAGTCGGCAAAAGAGGGTGCGGCTAAGATAGGCTATCCCGTACTCGTCAAACCCGTAAGTCTGGGCTCAAGCATAGGTATAGCCAAAGCGGAAAACGAAACTCAGCTCGAAGAGGCGCTCGATACCGCCTTTAAGCTGGATAGCGGAGTGCTTATCGAGGAGTACTTATCGCCTAAACGCGAGATAAACTGCGCGGCGTATCTTTCGGGCGGCGAGATTGTTTTATCCGAGCTTGAAGAGGTATCTTCGTCGGGCGAGCTTCTAAGCTACGACGACAAGTATTCGGGAGGCGGCGAGCGCAAGTTCCCCGCCGAGATAGACGGAAAGACGGATAGGGCGGTCAAGGAGATTTGCCGCCGCGTCTACGAAAGCCTAAATATGCGCGGAATAGTGCGCTTCGATTTCATCTTGAAGAGCGGAGAGAAAGGCAGGGTAAAGATTTATCTAAGCGAGGTAAACACCGTTCCCGGTTCGCTCTCGCAGTACCTGCTGTCCGAGGGGTACAAAAATTTTTACAACGTTTTAATTGCGGCGGCGGAACAGGCGGTAACCGATTTCAAAGACAAGAAGAGTAAGAAGATAATTACTACGGGAATACTCAACAATATCAAGATAAACGCTTGCAAGGTTAAGTGATATATTGTAAAATATACGAAAGAAGCGAGGTAATAAAATGGCTAAGATAAAGATGTCAACGCCCATAGTCGAAATGGACGGCGACGAAATGACCCGTGTACTCTGGAAATGGATAAAAGAAATTTTAATCGAACCGTTCGTAGAGCTCAAAACCGAGTACTACGACTTGGGCTTGCCCGAAAGGGACAGGACGGACGATAAGGTTACGGAGGACAGCGCGAACGCAACCAAGAGATTGGGCGTCGCGGTAAAGTGCGCCACCATAACCCCCAACGCGCAGAGGGTGGAAGAGTACAACCTCAAAAAAATGTGGAAGAGCCCCAACGGTACTATCCGCAGAATACTCGACGGCACCGTGTTCCGCGCACCCATTTTAGCGGATGGTATTACTCCGTACGTTCCCGGCTGGAAGAAACCCATTGTGCTTGCCCGTCACGCTTACGGCGATATATATAACTCGGTCGAGGACAGGGTAGAGGGCGGACAGCAGGCTTACCTCTTAATCTGCGATAAGGACGGAAACGAGGTAAGGCGCAAACTCATTCACGACTTTAAGGGCGACGGCATAGTGCAGGGTATGCACAATCTCGATGCGTCGATTGAAGCCTTCGCAAGGAGCTGTTTTACCTACGCGCTTGAAAATAAAATAGACATGTGGCTGGGCGCGAAGGACACCATTTCAAAAACATACGACCACCGTTTCAAGGACATATTCGCCGAGCTGTACGAAAATGAATACAAGGCGCAGTTCGAAAAGGCGGGAATAACCTATATGTACACTTTAATCGACGACGTGGTTGCGCGAGTAATGCGCTCCGAGGGGGGCTTTCTATGGGTGTGCAAAAACTACGACGGCGACGTTATGAGCGATATGGTCGCAACGGCGTACGGGTCACTCGGAATGATGAGTTCGGTACTCGTATCCCCCGACGGTAAGTACGAGTTCGAGGCGGCGCACGGCACGGTCACGAGACACTACTATAAATGGCGCAACGGCGAGACCACTTCGACCAACTCGGTCGCAACCATATGGGCTTGGTCGGGTGCACTTGCAAAGCGCGGCGAGCTGGACGGAAATAAAGACCTCGTCGAATTTGCAAAGAAGTTAGAGAGGGCGACCGTTACGACTATCGAAGAAGGTTTTATGACGGGCGACTTAATACCTCTTTTCAAAAAAGAGGGGGTAACACCCGTAAAACTCGACAGTGAGGCGTTCCTAAGAAAGATTGCGGAAAAACTGTAATAAGTCTTTATTAAAAAGCGGCGGCGCGTTTTGAAAACGCGCCGCCGTAATTTTTTAATCTGTTTATTTGTTTAATATGCTCTCGAAGTTTACGCCGTAGAAGTGGTCGCCGTCGGTTGCTTTAAGACAATCGATAACGAAACTGCTTGCCTCACGGCAACTTTCGGCAAGGCTCTTGCCGCCCAAATAATTTGCGGTAAAGACCGAGGCGAAGATATCGCCCGTACCGTGTCTTTTCTGCGGCTCTTTGGGAAGAAGTACGTACTCGCTTTTGCCGTCCGCAAGGATATATTCGCCGATAAGTCCGTCCTTTTCCGCACCCGTAATAATAACCGTCTTACCCGTTATTGCAAAGAGCTTGTCCGCAAGCTCTTTTAGATATCCTTCGGTTTGATTTTCTTTATACTCCGTATCGGTCAGAAAGCACGCCTCGGTGACGTTGGGTAAGATAATATCGGCGCGTTTGATAAGTTTGCGCATTTCTGCAACGTACGCCAAATCGAAGCCGCCGTACAGCTTGCCGTTGTCGCCGAATACGGGGTCGATTATTATCGGCGCGTTCTCGGCGGAGAACTTGTCAAAGCCCTCGACGGCAATATCCATCAGCTCCTTTTTGCCGAGATAGCCCAATAAAAATCCGTCGAAGCGGAAGTCGTTCTTTTCCCAGTATGAGTAAATATTTTTAATCTCGGGGGTCAGGTCGAGATAACTCCATCCGTTGAACATAGTGTGGTTGGAAAGTACGGCGGTGGGCAGTACGCAGGTCTCAACGCCGTAGCGCGAGAGTATGGGCAGGGCTACCGTCAGCGAGCATTGCCCCACACACGACAAGTCCTGCATTGTAAGTATTCTTTTGGTATTCATATATTTACCTCGCTTTGTTGACAATTATACTCTCTTTTGGTATTATAAAAATGACCAAAACGATATTATTTTATAATACCAGATTTAATATGCTTACATACGAATTAAACGGCAAAAACAAATACTATACGCTCTATAAAAGCATCCGCGAAGATATACTCTGCGGAAATCTGCGAGCGGGCGAAAAACTTACCGGTAAGCGCACGCTTGCCGGGCACTTAGGGGTAAGCGTCGTAACCGTGCAGACAGCCTACGAACAGCTTCTCGCCGAGGGGTATATAGTAAGCGAGGAAAGACGCGGCTATTTCGTAGCCGAGGTCAACGTCGGCAGAAGCGGCGGCTACGACTTTTACGAGCAGTCAGAAAGTAAGAAAAAGAAGTACGCTTTGGATCTGTGTTCCGGCAGAGCACCGGACAGTCTGTTCCCGTTTTCGGTTTGGGCAAAGCTTATGCGCGCCACTCTGTCAGAGGAGGGGGAACACCTTTTGGAGCGCGTTCCCGCCGACGGCGACAGGGCGTTGAAGATTGCGATAGCCACCTATCTGTACCGCAACCGCGGAGTAAAAGTCAATCCGCGCTATATAGTTATCGGCGCGGGTGCGGAGTATTTATACGGCGTCATAGTTCAGCTTTTAGGAAGAGATAAACCGTATGCGATAGAAAACCCCGGCTACGGCAGAATACGCACGACGTACACGCTAAACGGCGCGGACTGCGTTTGTATCCCCGTGACAGAGCGGGGCGCGGACGTAAGTAAGGTTGAAACAAGCGGCGCGTGCGCCCTGCACGTTTCGCCCTCGCACCAATACCCGACGGGCGCGGTAATGCCCGCCGATTTGCGTTCGCGTATTTTAAAATGGGCGCATGACAGCGGGGCGTACATAATAGAAGACGACTACGACTCGGAGTTCCGTCTGTACGGCAAGCCGCTTCAACCTATTCTGGGGTTAAATGCAGAGAGGGTCATATATCTGAACACCTTTTCCAAAACTTTGGCGCCGTCAATGCGACTGGGATATATGGTACTGCCGCCCGCGCTTTACGAAAAGTTTTCCGAACTGTACGCTCAGTCCGCAAGCGTCGTGCCGCTGTTCGAACAGAAGACCCTCGCCGCTATGCTTGAAGGCGGATACTTCGAAAGGCACGTCTCGCGCCTAAAAAATTACTACCGTTCCGTGCGTGAAAAACTGCTCGAAAAAATAAGCGCGCTTCCGTTTAATAAACGCATAATAGAAACGGGCGGCGGTCTGCATATAACCTTAAAGCTCCACGATTTTACCGACGGTCAGATTAAGGCGTACGCCGAAGAGCGCGGAATAAAATTGAAGTGCGTGTCAGACTATCTCGTAGAATCGTGTGACGGTTACGACGGTATTGCGGTAATAAATTATTCGAGCGTCAAGGCGGAAGATTTAGACAAGGTGAAACTATGAATTTAAAACTCAATTTCGAACTCGTACCCGACAGTTGTTGGTACTCTAATTTAAGAAGCGAACTGCCCAAAGAGGCGTGGGATATAATTCGCAAAAAGGCGTACGCTCGCGCGGGCGGCAAGTGTATGATTTGCGGTGCGCCCGCAACGCATTTGGAAGCGCACGAGCAGTGGGAGTACGACGATGATAAGGGAGTGCAGAAATTAAAAAGCGTCGTTGCAATCTGCCGTCCCTGCCACGAGGTTATACACATAGGGCGAACTCAGCTTATGGGCAGAGAGCGCGAGGCGGTGGCGCACTTTATGAAAGTTAACGACTGCTCTTACGCCGACTATATAAAGGCGCTCGGCGAAGCCAACGCAAAGCACCGCGAGAGAAGCAGAAGGGAGTGGCAGTTGGACGTTTCGTCCCTTCCGAAGTTTATGTAAATAGCAAAAGAAAAGCCGTGCGGCGAAATTCGCCGCACGGCTTTTTTAATAAATTGAAATCACACGATTTTTTCAACTTTCCCGCTTGCTATATTCAAGCAATAGAAGTGTGAGTCGCCGAGTTGTGCGCGGAAGTTGATAAAGTAAATATTTCCGTCAATCACGGTAAACTGACTTGCGTAATAGTTCTGCTGATAGTCTAAAACGAGCGTGGGGTTTCTGCCGTCTTTGTCGATGCGGTAAATGCCCGAAGTGCCTTTGAGTACGTCGTTATAATAATAAACTTTGCCGCCTTCAACGCGGATTTCAAGAGGGTCGGTATTGTCGCTTATCATTACGGAATAGCCTGTGCCGTCGATATTCATTTTCGAAAGTCGTTTAAAGCCCCAGGCTAAGCCGTACAGCTCGCGGAAGTATATTACTCCGTCGTCGATTACGAAAGTGCCGACGTGGCTGACGTCTTTGTGCGTTACGTTTTCGGTAACGTCCACGGTGTAGCCGCTTGACGGCATACGGTGTACCTTGTTGTTGTATTCGAAATATATGTAACCGTCGTAATAGACGAGGTTGCTTACTCCCTTAGTAAATACGTCTTTTTCGGTGCCGTCGGCGCCGACTTCGGTTATAGTCGTAGCCGCGCCCGCCGCGTTTTCCTTTATATAGAATATCTTCGTGCCGTCCGTAACTATGTTGTTGCAGTCGTTGGAAGAAACCTTTTCAGCCTCGCCGCCGAGCTTTAAATCTACTTTATACAAATCGTTGTTCACGCCGAAGCTTACCGCGTTGTAGTAGAGGGCGTCGCCTAATATTGCAAAGTCGCTCACCTTGTTCGAGGTTATGCGCGCAAGGGTTTTGGTTACAGTATCGTACGAATATAGCGCCTTGCCGTTGTAAAGGTCGAGGAAGTAGACCGTCTTACCGTATGAAAGCGTCTTACTGCCCGTGCTTATGGGTACGGTCTCGGGCGCAACGAAACCGTCAAGAACTTCCGCGGTGTTACTGCCGTCCGTATCGCTTACGCACAGCATCTGGTCGCTTACTCTGTAATACGCGAGCTTGCCGTTTACCGCCGTCAGCGAGCTGTAGCTCTCGTCTTCCTCGCCGATAACCTTAACGCCAGCGTGGCTGTTGTCGACGGTTGCGTTGGCGTTGACGCTGTAAATGCCCTTGCCGTACAGGTAAGAATTCAGGATATCCACGTTGATATAAAACAAATTGTTGCCGATAACCGTCAGGTTCGAGCCCGCGTCGGAGGTGAGCTTGCGCCTCGTCTGCGCGGATATATCGTACCTTTCTATATAGTTGCCCAAGAGATTGTTGACAGTGTAGTAGAGACTGCCGCCGTTTGCGGTAAGGCAGGTAATTTTTTCGTTTACCACGAGCTGACGCGTTCCGCCGCTAACGCTTATCTTAGACAGCTTATCGCCGTTCGCGCCGTCGGCAAAATACAAGTTGCCGCCGTAATATGCAAGATATTTCGCCTTGCCCTGCGATATGAGCGTTGCCGTAGGTTCGCTTCCCGAAAGGTTGATTTTGTAAATGCCGCTCTTAGCCTGCGTAAGTCCGTTTACCGCATAGTAAAGAGTACTGCCGTCGGTGCACAGGTATTCGCCCTTTGCGGAAATGACGGTGTTTGCGGCTTCTCCGTCCGCCGTCGCGGTTACTGTCTTGACCGAGGAAGCAAAGGGGGTATAGCTTCTGAAATACAGCGTGCCGCCCATCACCGTGAAGTTGTACGGAATGTCGCCGCTTATTTTTTTAACTCCATTCGCCGCGGTGTAGGAGTAGAGCTTGTCGCCGTCGAGCGCGTTTGCAAAGTACAGAGTGCCGCCGTGCGAATATATATATCTTTCCTTTTCGGACGCGTTGATTTTGAGCGTAGCCATCGCGGTAAAGGTTTCGTAGTTTACGTTGGCTACCGTAACGGTTATGGTATAGCTACCCGTCTGTATTGCCGAGTTGGTTATTGCGGGGTTCTCCTTGCAGGTGTAAGCGACCGAAGAGCCTTGCGGGGTTTGTCCAATGAGTTCAACGGAGTGCGCACTGCCGTCGTAAGAGTGGGTTGCATTGTTAAAGCTCAGCCCGCTCATCGTCGCCTTGTTTATGGTAAGTTTGGCGTTGAGGGTAAGCGCTTCGTAACCCGTGCAGGTTACCGTTGCGGTGACGTTATAAGTGCCCGCGTCTACGCTGTCGTTGTTAGCTGAATACTGCACCTGTGCGCCCTGCGGCAGAGTGCCCGCAACCGCCAAGGGGTGGGCTTGTCCGTCGTAGGTTACCGTACCGTCAGAAAGGGTAAGGTCTGTAAACTTTTCAAGTTCGGGAGTATCCGAACCTGTATCCGAACCTGCATCGGAGCCTGTATCCGAACCTTCGTCGGGCTGTTCTAAGCTCGGAGGGTTACTGTCTCCCTCATTGTTGCCGCCGTTGCATGCGGAAAGAGCAAACGCACTGCCCGCAATCGAAAAAGCCGCAAGTAAAAGCAAAAGCTGTTTTTTCATTTTTCTCTCCTGTATATTGATCTTTTTTAATAAATTATATAATTAAAATAAGGTAAGCCGACGTTTGTTTGCGATTAATTCTCGGCGGCTTTTTTAAGCTGTCTGCCTTCGAAACTGCGCTTTATTGCGGCAAAGGGAAGTATGAAAATCGAAGCGACGGGGGTAAACATCAGACCGAACAGAAAAACTAAAACGGAAAGTATCGCGCCCAAAATCGCGCCGCCTATTTTTACGAACAGTAAAAACAGCAGTCCGTCTACGTCGAGGGTAAAAATCACGCCCGGCATTTTAAACGATTTGAAGAAGAAGAAAAATATGTCGGTTACGACGCTGTCCTCCCAGAACACCTGAATGCCGAAAGCCAGCCAGCCGATAAACACGCCGACCGCAACAAGCGCCGCCGCCCACAGCGGGTTGAGTTTAACTATTACCATAAATACTATACAGAATAATAGTGTTACGCCCGCCGCGATAAGCGGTCCGAATATAAGCGACCTCTTGTTCTGGCGTTTATAGTCCTCGTATTCGGAAACGTGATAGGCGTGAATGCGCTTTTTATTGCAGTCGTTACAGTAAATATGCTGTGCGGTGCGTCCGCCGCCCGTGACTACGTACTCGTTCGGGCCTACGGGCTTTTGGCAGACCTCGCAGTAACCGTTTATTATTTTCTGCTGGACAACCGTTTCCCGAATTATCTGCGGTTGCGGTGCGGGGGCTTCCGCGGCGGCGGTTGCCGTGACGGCTGCCGCCGCCGCGGTTTCGTCTGTGGTTTCGTCGGCGGGCGGAGTAATACCCAAAAGTTCGTCCGTCGAAATTTCAAATATCTCGCTCAGCTTTTTAAGGGTGGAGGCGTCGGGTTCTGCCTGACCGTTTTCCCATTTGGAAACCGCCTGAGCCGAAACGTTCAACCTTTCTCCCAAATCCTTTTGCGTCATATTCAGTTTTTTTCGGTATTCGGTAATCGTCTTTCCTAAGTCTTCCATATTCTTCTCCTGACCGTTATTCGGAAAATAGCGCTCACCCCGCGCTTTATCGAATATAATTATAACATTATAAACTTGCGGTTGTATAACTTTTTTGCTCAACTAAAAGTTGAATTGACTATAAATTAGGTTGATATTTAAAATTTTTTCGCTTAACCGCAGGAGAAGTTCAGGGGGCGGTAACCAGACGATAGCAATCTTCCGAAGTTTTTGTAAATCACACCGTATCCGTTCCCGCGCACGGATTTATACTTTCACTCAATAGTACATTTTAAGTCTTTATTTTCCTTTTTTCAGCCGTATTTCGCAACGCGTGCGCGCACATAATATATAGACGGAATTGTAATTAAATCGGTCGGGTTTTTCCCGAATTGTTTATAATTGCATTTAGTTTTATCTTTGGGCGTTTTTTGCGTATTTTTTAAACTTTTAGTCAATTTAGACATACAACATATTGTGAGTTTGTTAAAAAATTTCATACTATATATTGTGTTTCAACCCTTGACATTAAGAAATTTATGCCATATAATTATAGTCGTTTCGCCCCTTAAAAGGTTTTTTACCTGGGACGGAATATCTATAAGCAAAGTTAATACAATATATTGTGTTTTTACTGTTGACAAACAACAATATATATGTTATATTGTAAATGTTCCGCATTTTACGACAAAAAACGACTAAAGAAAAAGGATAAGGTGAAGGTATGAAGGTAATTAAAAGAGACGGCGCTACCGTAGATTTCGACAGAAGCAAGATAATCAAGGCTATTTCCAAGGCTAATCAGGCGGTGGATTTCGAGGACCGCATAACCGATAAGCAGATAGAGGAAATAGTAGACGATATTTCCGGTCTTCACCGTAAGCGTCTGCTTGTAGAAGATATTCAGGATATGGTCGAAGAAAAGCTGATGGAGCTTCAGAAGTTCCAGCTTATGAAGGCTTACATTCTCTACCGTTACGAGCGTGCGCTCATCCGTAAGGCAAACACTACGGACGAAAGCATTCTCACGCTTATCCGCAATACC
>CAYMUQ010000015.1:0-20486 GCA_964393805.1 uncultured Clostridia bacterium | reverse complement strand
CTATTCCCTTCATACCGCCGAGATTGGGCACGACTACGCTTTTGACGTTTTTAAGTATGTTGCCGCTGACCGAAATTTCGGCTTTCTGCGGCATAGCCCCCAGAGTATCCCTTGCCAAAGCCGCCGCATACGCAACCGAAATAGGCTCGGTACACCCCATTGCAGACAACAGCTCTTCTTTTAAGATATTAACGTATCCGTCATAAAGACTTTTATCCATAGTATATCATTCCCTTACAGTAAGTCTTCTAAATCTTATTGTATCAGAAAAAATCAATTATGACAATACATAATCTGTTTTAGATAATTTAATCTTCACCAAATTATCGCTTCTAACCTTGCGTCAGCGAAGTACTCCCATTAAAATCCACAACTAAAAAAAGGACACCTACTCGGTGTCCTTTTTGATATTTTTCAAATTCTGTAATAATCGGTCGGGCGGGTTACCAGATAGATATACCAAATCCAACCCACGAGCGGGATAAACAAAACGAGTATATACGCGCCGCTTTTGCCTATGTCGTGCATTCGTCTGAAAATCAGCGCTATCGACGGTATCAGTTCTATTAAACAGAACAAACCGAATACTATCAGCATTATAATGCTAAACGTATTTATCACGGTTGCAAAGCCCAACAGTGAGTACGCAAGCAACCCTAAAAGTACAAACATTAAAACGGCGTTGGGTAAAACCGCCCACCAAAACTCCCTGCGCGACGAGCGTCCGTCGAAATCAAACGCCCCTGTAAAAAACAAACTACAAGCTTTCGAAACAGTCATATTAATTTAATTGACACAAATTCGGATTTCTATACCAAATTTTACCGCCAATTGAAAAATTATTGCAAAATGACTGCGGGCGTGATAAAATAACGCTGTCATTATTTTTAATTCCGTTTAAGGAGTTCTTATGAAGAAAAGTAATTATTTGAAATTATTTTTAATAGCGTCTGCCGTATCCTGTACGGCAATCGGGCTTACCGCGTGCAAGCACACGCACAGCTATACAGAGGACGTTACTCCTCCCACCTGCACTGAGCAAGGCTATACCACCTATACCTGCAAATGCGGCGACAGCTACGTTGACGACTACCAAGATCCAAAAGGGCATACCCCCGCAACGGCAGTTAGAGAGAACGAGGTCGAGGTTACCTGCACGACCGACGGAAGCTACGATGAAGTCGTAAGATGCTCGGACTGTCAGACAGAACTAAGCAGTACGCCCAAAACGGAAACCGCAAGCGGACATAAATATGCAGGCGGCACCTGCTCGGGTTGCGGTAAACTTCAAACGGAAGGGCTTGAATTTTTTAAACTCACAGACGAAACTTACAGCGTTTCGTTGGGCAAAGCAACAGATGAAAATATAATAATTCCTGCTTCATATCAAGGCGTTAAAGTAACGGCTATTGATAACGATGCGTTTGCAGACAGCAGTATTAAAAGCATTACCATACCCGTCGGTGTGACAAGTATCGGTAATAACGCATTCTGGAATTGCGGTAATTTAAAGAGCATAACCGTTCCCGACGGCGTCACAACTATCGGTAGCTCTGCGTTCAAGGGTTGCTCGGGCTTGACGAGTGTAATCTTACCCGACAGTCTTACGGCTATCGACCATCATACGTTCGCCGCTTGCAGTAGTTTGACAAACGTAACAGTACCCGACGGCGTTAAAACTATTGAACAATATGCGTTTTGGGCTTGTGAAAAATTGACTGACGTTACTATACCCGACAGCGTGAAAACTATCGGCACAGATGCGTTCGGTGGTTGTGCCGCCTTGACGAGCGTAATCATACCAAACGGCGTTAAAACTATCGAAGATTTTACTTTTTCGGGTTGCAGTAGTTTAGAGAGCGTAACCATACCCGACAGCGTAACGGCTATCGAATTTTCTGCGTTCAGCGGGTGCGGCAGTTTGACCGGTATCACCATACCCGACAGTGTGAAATCAATAGGCAATAATGTTTTCCTCGAGTGCCCGATAAAAACCGCTACGCTTCCGGCTTCTGCAATAAGCTCCGTCAAGAGCGACAAGCTTGAAACCGTAACTATTACGAGCGGCGCGAATATCGCAAATTATGCGTTCGAGAACTGCTCCGAACTTTCGAGCGTAAAAATACCCGACAGCGTTACAAGCATCGGTATGCTTGCGTTCAAAGGGTGCAGTAGTTTAACAAGCATTACAATACCAGAAAACGTGAATTATATCTCTCATAATGCATTTCAAAAATGCAGTAGTCTTACGAGCATAAAAATACCCGACAGCGTAACGACTATCGGCGAAAGCGTGTTCTGGGATTGCACATCGTTGAAGAACGTTACAATCGGCAGCGGCGTAAAAATTATCGGTCAGAATATGTTCAGGAATTGTGCTGAATTGACGAGTGTTGAACTCCCCGACGGTATAACAGCTTTCGGTGATTTTGCGTTCTACGGATGCAATAAATTAACGGGTATTAACGTATCCGACGCTTTAACAACTATCGGTAAGTTTGCGTTCTATGACTGTATAGGTTTGAAAAGCATAATAATACCCGGCGGCGTAACGACAATCAGCGAAGAGGCGTTCAAGTTGTGTAAAAGCTTGGCGAGCGTAACCATAAAAGACGGCGTTGAAACTATCGATAAGTCCGCTTTCAGCTTGTGTCAAAAATTGACGAGCGTAGTCATACCCGACAGCGTAACGACTATCGGCGATAGTGCGTTCTATGGCTGCGAAGCTTTGACGAGCATAAAATTACCCGATAAACTTAAGACTATCAGCGTTGAGGCGTTCTATTGCTGCATTAACTTAACGAGCATAATCTTACCCGACACCGTTACGACTATTAACCGTTCCGCATTCGCGCAATGCAGCGGTCTGACGAGTATAACCATACCCCGCGGTATAACGACTATCGGTCTCTATGCGTTCTATATGTGCAATAATCTGAACCACGTATATTACGGCGGTACGGCAACGGAATGGGAAAACGTTTCCATCGATAATTGGAATACGAGTTTAAACGCCTCGACCCTCTACTACTATTCTAAAACAGAGCCTGCACTCAATGACGGCGGAACGGCTTACGACGGCAAATACTGGCACTTAGTCGGCGGCGAACCCGTTGTCTGGACAAAAAAAAACTAAACGACTTATAAGCGGTCTGAAAAATTCAGGGCTGACAGTAAAAACGCTGTCAGTCCTTTTCATTTATTACTTAATTTTTTTATATTGTAAGCGGACAAAACGTTGACACGTCAATTACGTAATGTTATAATTTTTCGTGACAAATATGACAAATGTCAGGTTGGGTATTTACTAATGGATTTATTTAAGAAATGCAGTGACGACAATCGCGCGGAAATTCTGAAAAGCAAGAACGTATATCCCTACTTCCACACCCTTACGACCAAACAGGCTCCCGAAGTCAAGATGGAAGGCAAGGATATCATTATGATAGGCTCCAACAACTATCTGGGGCTTACCTCTCACGAAGAGGTTATCGAAGCAGGTGTAAAGGCGCTTGAAAAGTACGGCTCGGGCTGTTCGGGCAGTCGTTTTTTAAACGGCACGCTCGACTTACATAAAGAGCTTGAAGCCAAGCTCGCCGCCTTCCTTTGCAAAGAAGACGTCGTTACCTTCTCCACGGGCTTTCAGTCAAACCTCGGCATAATCTCTGGCGTAACGGGGCGCAACGACATTATAGTGTGCGACCGCGAGAACCACGCAAGTATATACGACGGTTGCAGGCTCTCGTTCGGCAAAATGCTGAGATACAATCACGCGGATATGCAGGACCTCGAAGAAAAGCTCAAGAGCATAGATACCGAGGTTTCGGGTATTTTAATCGTTACCGACGGCGTATTCAGTATGGGCGGCGACATAGCCAACCTTCCCGAAATAGTAAGACTTGCTAAAAAATACGGCGCGCGCGTTATGGTAGACGACGCGCACGGTCTGGGCGTTTTAGGCGAGCACGGCAGAGGCACCGCCGAGTACTACGGCTTGGAGGACGAAGTAGACATTTATATGGGTACCTTCTCGAAGTCGCTTGCAAGCTTGGGCGGATATATGGCGGCTAAAAAGTACGTGTGCGAATACGTCAGACACAACTCCCGTCCCTTTATTTTCAGCGCGAGTATGACCCCCGCAAACGTAGCGTGCGCTATGAAGTCGCTGGAAATCTTGGAGCGCGAGCCCGAGAGAGTTAAAAGACTTGCCGAGATAAGCGCCTATATGCGCAATAACTTAAAGCGCGAGAACATCGACATTATTGACAGCACCACTCCCATCATTCCCATTTTCACCTACACGGACGAGAGAACCTTTATTGCGTGTAAGATGCTGTTCGACAGAGGCGTCTACGTCAACTCGGTAATATCGCCCGCAACGCCCGTAGGTAAGAGCTTGCTTCGTACAAGCTATATGGCGACGCACACCGAAGAGCAAATGGACAGAGCGCTCGTGCAGATTAAAGCCGTATTAAACGAGCTTAAATAATTTGATTAATAAATGATAGCGGCGCGTTGCAAACTTGCAACGCGCCGCTAATTTTTTAACAATTTATTATCCGTACATTTTTCCTAAAATACGGTTCAAAGTTTTGGTACCGAAAAATCTCGATAAGAACACTTCGAGCTTGGAAAGTCCGCCGACAGACACTCTCAGTGGCGGGTGCTTTTTCTTTAAGCACTTATATATGACTTTCGCAACTGACACGGGGTCCTTGCCGCGCTGTTCGTCACGCGCCATTTTATCCACCGACCGCTTTGCCGTCTCGTCCGCGCCCTCGAATACTCGTGCACTCGTAAAGTCCGTCTTTGTGTCGCCGGGGAGAACTGCCGAGACCTTTATTTTGTATCTCTTCACTTCGTTGGCAAAGGCTCGTGAAAAGACTTCTACTCCCGCCTTGGTCGCCGAATACATCGACTGGTAAGGAAGAGGCATTATGCCGCCCACCGAAGAAAGATTTACGATATTTCCGCCTCTATTCTTCATATACGGCACTATCTTACCGCAGAGAACGCATAGGGAGGTCAGATTTACGTCTACGATTTTCTTGACGTTTTCGGGCGTCGCCTCCTCCATAGCTCCCGCTATACCGAAGCCCGCGTTGTTGACAAGCGCGTCTATTCTGCCCTCGGTTTTGTAGACCTCGTCGAACACGTTTTTCATTGCGTTCTCGTCGCAGACGTCAGCCTGAAAACATTTGAAATTGCCCTCGAAGGGTCTGCGCGCCACGCCGTAAACCTTACAGCCTTTTTCAATCAAGAAGTTTGCCGTCGCAAGTCCTATACCGCTCGTCGCGCCCGTTATGATTACTACTTTATCCATTTACAGCTTCTTCTTCCGTTGCTTCTTCCGCCGCTTGCAATTCGGGGTGGCGCATAAAGCGCGATAGAACGTACTTTTGCAGGAACACGTAACCGACGCCGAGAGGCACCATAATCAGGGATAATATCTGCGAAGGCGACAGCAACGCACCCTGCACTCCGCCGCGGTAGTCGGCGCGTAAAAACTCTATTAAAAAGCGCCATATGCCGTAGGCAATCAAATAAACGGCGAAGTTGCACTTGAAGTTAAATCTGAAGAAGAGAACGATCATTACAGCCGACAGAACGAGTAAGAATATGCACTCGAAGAGCTGTGTCGGGATAACCTTTGCATAGCCGAACTTTTCGGTATGCATAAATATTCCGTACCAGGCGTCGGTCTCTTTGCCGTAACAGCAGCCCGCAAGCGTACAGCCAAGTCTGCCGAACGCGTGAGCAATTGTAATTGCGGGGGGGATAAACGGAAGCGCGTCGGCAAGGCTTGCATTCATATGGTCGCCGAATATTTTAACGACGAGCTTGTTTTGCGATTTATTCGCCCTGGGCGCAACCACGAACACGAACAAATTCCATACGATGAGGAAGCCCGAAACGCCGCCGATAAGTCCGCCTAAGAATGTCATAGAGCTTAAATCGAATTTTCCGCCTGCGATGACGTTGTATATACCCTGCACAATCGCAGCCATTAAAATTCCGAACAAGGTTGCGAATATGCCGATAAATATGACTTTATCCGCCGCTTCCTCGTTGAACTTTGCCCTTCTGGTTGTGAACATCAGAAAGACGAAACATAAAATTATTCCCACAGCCATACACAGACCGTAGGGATACATAAAACCGAAAATTTTGTAATCTTCACCTAACATAGTTCAAGCCTTCAGCCCTTGATAAGATTGTTTACCGCCGAGGTAAGCGCCTTATACGAGCTTTTAATTATATCGTCGTCAATACCCGCGCCGAAGTAAATCTTTCCGCCGCTTTCCACACCGACGTAGGATATAGCCTGGGAACGCGAGCCGTCGGTTAAAGCGTGCTGTTCGTAACCCGTTAAAACGTAATCGAGTTTAAACTGCTCTTTAACGGCGTTGGAAACGGCGTCAAGTCTGCCGTTGCCGCCGCAGGTCTTGGTCTCTAAATTACCGCCTATATCGAAGGTCACGCACGCCTCTATGCCGTCTGTCTGGCGGAAGTGACATTCGCTTATATCGAATGCGTTCCTCGGTGCTATGTACGACTTTTCGAACACTTTATAGACCTCGTCGGGTTTAAGCTCTTTGTGCGCTCTGTCCGAAACGTCCTTGACCTTGTAGCCCATATCCTCTTTCATTCTGCGGGGCAAATCTATTCCGAAGCCGTTAAGAAGGATAAAGCCTACTCCGCCCTTTCCCGACTGCGAGTTAATTCTTATGACGTCCGAATCGTACTCCCTGCCCACGTCCGCGGGGTCTACGGGAAGATAGGGAACGTCCCAGATTTGCTTTTTATTCTTCTTGCGGAACGCCATACCCTTTGCTATGGCGTCCTGATGAGAGCCCGAAAATGCCGCGAATACTAATTCGCCCGCATAGGGCTGTCTGGGATTTACGGGCATACCCGTAAAGGTTTTATAGAGCGAAGTTACGTAGGGCATATTGTTCAAATTGAGCTCGGGGTCCACGCCCTGCGAGAACATATTGCCCGCAAGCGTTATTATATCCACGTTGCCCGTGCGCTCGCCGTTACCAAACAGCGTGCCTTCTATTCTGTCCGCGCCCGCAAGAAGTCCGAACTCTGCGGCGGCAACTCCGCACCCTCTGTCGTTGTGCGGGTGCAGTGACAGCACCGTGCAGTCCCTGTATTTCATATTCTTGGAAACGTACTCCACCTGCTGTGCGTAAACGTGCGGCATCGCGTTTTCAACGGTTGCGGGAAGATTGATTATTGCCTTTCTATCCGCCGTAGGCTGCCATATATCCAGTACCGCGTTGACTACCTCTAAGGCGTACTCGGGTTCGGTGCCAGTGAAGGATTCGGGAGAATACTCGAAGCGGTAGTTTGCCCCCTCTTCGTCGGCAAGCTTTTTAAGTAGCCTTGCGCCGTCGCAGGCTATTTTCTTTATCTCTTCTTTATTCTTGTTAAATACCTGTTCGCGCTGTGCGACCGAGGTCGAATTGTAGACGTGGACTATTGCGTTCTTCGCGCCTTTAAGCGCCTCGAATGTCTTTTTGATTATGTGCTCTCTCGCCTGCGTAAGAACCTGTACGGTAACGCCGTCGGGTATGAGATTTTCCTCTATAAGCTTCCTTAAAAAATCGTACTCGGTCTTGCTTGCGGCGGGAAAGCCAACCTCTATCTCCTTAAAGCCGAGTTCTACCAAAAGCTTAAAAAATTCGACCTTTGTGTCGAGAGACATAGGCTCGATAAGGCTCTGGTTGCCGTCGCGAAGATCGACCGAACACCAGACGGGAGCGCATTCCACGCAGTCCTTTTTCGCCCAGTCGCAACAAGCTACGGGAGGAAGTATATATTGTTTTTTATATTTATTGCAGTTTTGCATATTATTACCGCTAAAAAGTATATTTATAAGATTTTAACATAGATATACAAAAAAATCAAGTTAAATACCGTGTAGACGAAACTATTGCACGACCTCTATACTCTTCTTCTTTCTCAGACAGGGAATAAATATATAGAAGCCTATCGCGACGAACATAGAAACAGTCCAGCCTATCGCCCACGCCCAGCAAACGCCTGCAAAGCCCATATTTGCGGGACCGACTAAGATATACACGAGCGCCACTCTTAAAAGAAGGTCGGTAAAGGTTGAAATGGTAAAGCCTAAGTTGCCGCCGCAACCGCGTACCGCGCCGTCGCAAACTATCTTTACGCACACGGACGGCAGGAAAGCCGCGACTATCCTTAAAAACTGTACCGAACAGTCCACCGCCTCCCTCGTCGGATTATTTATGAATATCATTGTGAGCGGTTCGGGAATTACCTCGCACAGAAGCAGGAATATAAGACTGGTAATCATAGCGTAGCAAAGTACCGCCAGATGTCCCTTGCGTATGCGCGAGTACTCGCCCGCCGCCTTGTTCTGCGAACAGAAGTTCGCAAGTCCGCCCGTCAGATTGCCCACGCCTACGTTAGCTATCTGTACGAGCTTGAAGCCCGTCGTAAAGCCCGCCGCCGCGTTGCCGTATTCGTCTATTAAGTTTATTCTCTTCTGCACGAAGAAATTACCCACCGACACGAAGCTGTGCTGTAAAATTATAGGTACGGAGGTTACGGTAAGCTCTTTGCATATACTGCCGACGAAACGGCGCGGTTTTTCCTCACTCTTTATGCCGCCGAGTTTTTTAATTAAAACTATTACCGTAAGCGCGGTTGCCGCCGCCTGAGAAATGAAGGTCGCCCACGCCGCGCCCGCAACGTCCCAGTGGAAGCCGCAGACGAACGCGAAGTCAAGTCCGACGTTTAAAACAGACGAGAATACCAGAAACAGAAACGGCGTCTTCGAATCGCCGAGAGCCGAACATATACCGCACCCGACGTTATACAAAAAGACGAACGGAAGCGAGCCTATATAGACGTAAAGATAGGTCACAGCGTCGCCCGCTATCTCTTCGGTGGGAACGTCTAAAAGCGACATTGAGGGGCGTGCAAGTCCGAACCCGAGAGCCATTATAATAAGGCACAGCGTTGCAAAGGATATAAGGGCGGTGTTTACCGTCTCGCGCACCCTCTTATTGTCCTTTGCGCCGAAATACTTTGCGACTATTACCGAACAACCGCCGTTTGCACCGAGCGCGAAGGCAAGCAGAATATTGAGCATAGTCGACGCCTCGCCGACCGCGGTAAGCGCGCTCTGACCGTTCTGGGCGAATTTGCCCACGACTATTAAGTCAACGAGCGAATACGCCTGCTGAACCATCGCGCTCCCTAAAAGCGGAAGCGTATACAATAGCAAAGTTTTCCATATACTGCCCTTAGTTAAATCAACCGTCTTTTGTGCCTTCATATAAGTAGTATTATAATATTTGAGCCCGCCGATTGCAACTAAATGCAATCGGCGGGCTTATCTTTAAAACTTTGTTTTAATTTATCAGAATTACTTGATAGAAGCTGTCAGTCTTACTCCTTATAATTGGTCGTCTGCGTCTGAGCGGGCATCGAATACAGATTGAACTCCTCGTCTATGTCGAAGTCGGAGTCGTCGTCGAACGCGGCGAGTTTGGATACCGACACCTCGTAAGCCGTCATCGTGACGAAGCTTTCGTCGGGCTGTTTCTTCTGATACTCTCTGGACTGAATTCTACCCGAGAGCGCAACCCTGTCGCCCACCGACAGTCCCTTAACAAAGCGAGCGTTTCTTCCCCACGCAATGGCGGGAATATAGTCGCTCTTATTATACGAGCGGTTTACGGCGATTAAAAGGTCGGCAATCTCCCTGTTGAACGGCGTAGTGCGGTAGACGGGCGGTTTGCATATATATCCCGACATAACTATCGAATTGGGATTTTTACCCGGGTGATAGTCTAAAACTTCACGCACGAACACGGTAAGCATAAGACGGCTTTTACTGCCCTCTAACTTGTTGTACGAACGAAACTGTCCGAGAGCGCACAGTTCGTCACCCTTTTTCAGTCCCGCGCCCATAAGTCTTTCGGAAATCGTTACGGGCAGGATATCCGCCTGACCCGAGAGCCTGTCGACCTCTACCTGCATTTCGTAAAAGCCTTCGCCGAACACCTCGTGGGAAAATACCGCGTCGGAAACTATGGTTCCGCAGATATATACTCTGTTGTTCTTTTCGTTGGAATAGTTGTTCATATATTTTTACCTCTCAATCGTATTTCGTTTGATTTCAGTTTACGGGCTGCTGTCTTCCCGTCGGGTCTATAGTGTAATTTTCTCTGTAAATAAGCTCGCCTATGGGCACGAAGCTATAGCCCTTGTTTTTCAGCGTTTCGAGTATTATGGGCACCGCCTCCGCGGTGTGAAGTCCGTTGTTGTGCATAAGTATTATGCTTCCGTTTTTAACGGCGTTGATTACGCGCATCGCAATATCGGTTGCGGACAAGTCTTTCCAGTCGAGAGAGTCCACGTCCCACTGAATGGAATAATAACCCTCTTCGGAAGCCGTCTTTATAAGCTCGTCGTCGTAATCGCCGTAGGGCGGGCGGAACAGCTCCACCTCTTTGCCCGTGACGTTCTCTATCGCCTCGGAAGAAGTTTTAAGCTCTAAGCGTATCTCCTCCGCGTTTTGCTTCGACATATACGAGTGGGTTGCCGAGTGTGTGCCTATCTCGTGACCCGCCGTATCAATTTTTTTGACGTACTCGGGATATTTTTCCGTCCAGAACTCAACCATAAACCAGGTGGCGCGGACGTCGGAAACGCGCAGGGCGTTTAATATGTCGTCGGTGTGCTCTACGCCCCAGGCGCAGTCGAAGGATATGGAAACCAGCTTTTCCTCACGAGCTACGGAATAAATGGGAAGTGCGCGCGGAGTGCCTCCGTACCACACTGCGTAGGCGTTGGTGTAGTAGACGCCCGTAGAAAGAGCCGCAATAAGTATTGCGGTAGCCGCGCAAAAAAGCAGGCTTTTGAGTTTGAGTATCACCGCAAAAAATCCGTTCGCGTTTTTCGTAACCAATCTTCTCTCCTATAATAGCAATTTAATAATGCAGAAATTTTTGTTTGTTTGTATTAAAAGGTCTTTTTTTGACGGGACGAACGCTCTACAAAAATCGTTCCGCGTCTGTATAATTTATTTTTCCGCCTCCGCGAATATGACAAAAAAAGCGCGGGGCGCAACCTTCTCGGTTGCGCCCCGCGCATAAGATTACTTATTTATCAAGTTTTATTTATTAACTCTCGCAGAATTTCGTCGGCTTTCTTTATATCCGCCTTGCCCTGCGTTGCTTTTTTGACGAAGCCGTAGAGCGCGAATATCGCCTTGTCCTTGCCCGACTTGAAGTCCGCTACGGCGTTTGGATTACTCTCTATCGCCGCTTTGCAAATTGCCGTAAGCTCATTTTCGTCCACGCCTACCGTGTCCTCGGGCTTAATATACTCGTCGACACCCTTGCCCTCTTCCGCCATTTTAGCAAGCGTCTTCTGGGCAAGAGTTATATTTATCTTTCCCTCGTCGGCAAGCTTTATAAGCTTAGCCGTCTCTTCCGCCGTGACGGGCAAATTAAAGTTTTCCTTGTCTTCCTCCGTTTCGAGCCGCGAAAACAAAGTACCCGTCGTAAGGTTTACCGTATTCTTTACGCTTGCGCCTAAAGATATCGTCCTTTCGACGAAGTCGCAGACCTTTTTATACTTATACAAAAGCTTAGCAGTGGCAGGGTTGATTTTGAGTTCGTCCGTATAGCGTTTGAGCTTTTGGTCCGGCAGTTCGGGAAGAGAATTTTTAATCTCTTCGATTTTCTCTTCGGGTATTACTACCGTGAGAATATCGGGTTCGGGGAAATAGCGGTAATCCTGCGCGTCCTCTTTGGTGCGCATTACCGAGGTTTCGCCCGAATGCTCGTCGTACCTTAAAGTCGCCTGCTCTATCTTGCCGCCGTCCTCCAAAACGTCGACCTGCCTTTCGTACTCGTAAGCCATTGCCTTTTCGATGTACGAAACCGAGTTCATATTTTTGATTTCGGTACGCGTACCCAACTCCTTAGAGCCCTCGGGCATAACCGAAATATTGACGTCGCAACGCATAGAGCCTTCCTGCATCTTGCAGTCCGAAACGCCGATATAGCGCATTATAAGCTGTAATTTTTCGACGTACTCCCTCGCCTCGGCGGGGGAAGAAATGTCGGGTTCGGAAACAATCTCTATAAGAGGTACGCCGCCCCTGTTGTAGTCTATATAGGTATAACCGCTTTCGTGTACGAGCTTGCCCGCGTCCTCTTCAATGTGTATTCTCGTTATGCCTATCCTCTTGCCGCTGTCGAGCGTTACGAAGCCGTGCTCGCACAAGGGCTTGTCGAACTGCGAAATCTGATACGCCTTGGGAAGGTCGGGATAGCAATAATTTTTTCTGTCTAAATGCGTGACCGCGTTTATCTTACAGTTGGTTGCAAGACCCGCGCGTATCGCAAACTCCACCACTCTTTTATTTAATACGGGAAGTGCGCCCGGCTGACCCGTACATACGGGGCAACAGTGCGTATTCGGTGCGCCGCCGAACGCCGTCGTGCAACCGCAGAAAATCTTGGTTTTGGTGGCAAGCTCGACGTGGGTTTCGAAGCCCGATACCATTACGTATTTCATATATGCACACCCCCTTCGTATTCGTCTATGACGAAGAGATTTTCCTTCTCCGCAAAGTAAGCGGTGTCGAGAACGCGCTTGTCGTCAAACTTCTTTCCTATAATCTGTACGCCTATCGGCATACCGCCGTTATCAGTTCCGCATGGTATCGATACGGCGGGCAGTCCCGCAATGTTTACGGGTACGGTGCAGACGTCGGATAAATAGGTTTGAATGGCGTTTTTGCCCGAATATCCCGCGTCGAACGCAGTCTGTGGCGCAGTAGGCGCAAACATTACGTCGCACTTTTCAAACGCCCTTTCTATCTGCGAATTTAAAACTCCGCGAAGTAGACACGCCTTTTTATAGTATGCGTCGAAATAGCCGCTGGATAGAACGTAGGTTCCGAGCATTATGCGCTTTTTGACCTCTTTACCGAAGCCCTCGGTGCGTGTGCGCGTCACCATATCGTCCACGCTCGTGTAGTTTTTCGCGCGGTAGCCGTAGCGTATCCCGTCGTACCTTCCGAGGTTGGACGACGCCTCCGCACAGGCTATGATATAGTAGACGGGAAGAGCCTGCTTCAATGCTGGTACGCTAATTTCAATTACCTGCGCTCCCGCCTTTTCGTATGCGGAAATCATCGAATAGACGGCGGTTTTTATCTGACCGTCAAGTCCGTCGAAGAACTCCTTAGGAACGCCTATTTTAAGCCCCTTGACCTCGCCGCGCAGAACGGTCTTTTCAGCGGGAGTTACTACGCTCGTACCGTCGCGCTTATCTGCGCCGCGTATTGCATCGTAAATTATAGCCGCGTCCGAAACCGACTGCGCCATAGGTCCTATCTGGTCGAGAGACGAGCCGTACGCTATAAGTCCGTAACGCGACACCGCGCCGTAGGTAGGCTTGAAGCCGACTATACCGCAGAATGCGGCGGGCTGACGAATAGAGCCGCCCGTATCCGAGCCGAGAGCGAAAGCCGCCAAATTGGCGCATACAGCGGCGGCAGAACCGCCCGAAGAACCGCCCGTAACCTTATGCGTATTGCGGGGATTTAACGGAGCGCCGTAAACCGAGGTTTCACTCGTCGAGCCCATTGCGAACTCGTCCATATTGGTCTTGCCGAGAAGTACCGCGCCCTCCGCCTTTAATTTAGCGTAGACGGCGGCGTCGTAGTAGGGCTTGAAGCCTTCCAATATTTTCGAACAGCAGGTCGTTTCAATACCGTCGGTAGCAATATTGTCTTTGAGTGCGAACGGTATGCCGCAGAGCGCACCGCCCTTACCCTCTTTTAAAAGCTTATCCGCGCGTTCAGCCTGCTCGCGCGCCGTATCGAAAGATTTGTGCACGTAGGCGTTAATCGCGGGATTTTCCTTTTCTATTGCGGTAATATATTTTTCGGTAAGCTCCGACGAGGTAAGCTCTCCAGAGGTCAGTTTTTGCGAGAGTGCGGATATGATTTTTTTCACTTGACCACCCTCCTCACCGCAAAGTAGCCGTTCTCGGCTGAGACGTTCGAGGTCACTTTCTCGTTGGGCAGACTTTCTTGGACTTCGTCCTCTCTCAAATCCTCCCACTTAACAAAGTCCGACGACACCTCGCGTATGCTGGACGTGTCGCCCTCAACCTCGCTGTTTATGCCGTTTGCAAACTCTACGATTTCCTCGAAGCCGCCCGCAAACTCTTTGAGCTCCTCGTCTGAAAATTCAAGCCGCGCGAGCCGCGCAAGCGTTTTTAACTGTTTTTCGGATATTGACATTATTTAACCTGCTTTAAAGTTATTCGCAATTTACTGTCTGATTTTGATATGTGTTTCGCGAAGCTGTTTTTCGGTAACTATATTGGGCGCACCGCAAAGTAAATCCTGACCCGAAGAACTCATAGGGAAGGCGATTACCTCCCTTATATTGTCCTCGTTTTTAAGGAGCATAAGCATTCTGTCCACACCCGGCGCCATACCCGCGTGAGGGGGTGCGCCGTACTTGAACGCCGTATAGAGCGCACCGAACTTTTCCTTTAAGGTCTGCTCGTCGTAGCCCGCAATTTCAAACGCCTTAACCATAATATCGAGGTCGTGGTTTCTTACCGCGCCCGAGGATAATTCCACGCCGTTGCAGACTATGTCGTACTGATACGCGAGTATCTCCGTGGGGTCTTTGGTATTTAACGCTTCTAAGCCTCCCTGCGGCATAGAGAACGGGTTATGCGTAAAGGCTATCTCGCCGTTTTCGTCGGTCTCGTACATAGGGAAGTCGTTGACAAAGCAGAAGCGGTAAGCGTTCTTTTCGCATATTCCGAGCCTCTCGCCAAGTTCGTTTCTTATCTGTCCCGCAAGCTTGGGAGCTTTATCCGCAGTATCGGCGATAAAGAAAATCGTGTCCCCTACTTCGAGATTTGCAAGCTCTCTTAAAGTGCCTTTAAGCTCGGCGGGAATAAATTTGTCTATGGGTCCTTTATAGCTCAAATCTTCGGCGACTTCCAGATAACCCAGTCCCGCCATACCGATAGAGGTTGCGAAATTCAAAAGTTTTTCGTGGAAGCCCTTGGACATATCCGCGTGTACCTTGACGGCGCGAACGCACTTATTCATAAACGGTTTAAAAGTACAACCGTTAAAAAAGTCGGATAAGTCTATTATTCTCAGCGGGTTGCGGAGGTCGGGCTTGTCGGTGCCGAACTGTAACATTGCATCTTTATAGCTGATTACGGGGAAGGGCGCCTTGGTTACCTCGTAGCCCTCGGGCGCAAACTTTGCAAAGGTTGCCGAGAGCACCTTTTCGCCTATTTTGAACACGTCCTCCTGAGTTGCGAAAGCCATCTCGAAGTCGAGCTGGTAGAACTCGCCCGGGGAGCGGTCGGCCCTTGCGTCCTCGTCGCGGAAGCAGGGAGCGATTTGGAAATACTTATCTATTCCCGAAACCATCAAAAGCTGTTTGTACTGCTGGGGAGCCTGCGGAAGGGCGTAAAATCTGCCCTTGTATCTTCTCGACGGGACTATATAGTCCCTGGCGCCTTCGGGAGAGGACGCGCAAAGAATGGGCGTCTGTATTTCCATAAAGCCCAGCTCGGTCATCTTCTGCCTTAAAAACGCGATAACCTCCGAGCGGAATACTATATTGTCCTTTACCTTTTTATTTCTCAAATCGAGAAAGCGGTATTTAAGGCGTATATCTTCCCTTATCTCCTTGGAAGTCATAACCTCGAAAGGAAGCTGTTCGCGCACTTTCCCTAAGATTTCGACCGCCTTGCAGTTGAGCTCGACCGTACCCGACGGGATTTTGGGGTTGTAGGTGTCCTCGTCGCGCTTTTCGATTACGCCCTCTACGGATATGCAGTCCTCTTTGTTCAGTCCGTCCAAAAGCGCGGTGTCGCGCATAACCACCTGAACTACTCCGTAAAAGTCTCTAAGGTCTATAAAGCTAACTCCGCCGTGGTCGCGGATATTTTCTATCCAGCCTGCAAGCTTAACCTCTCTGCCTATCATTTTTTCGCAGATTTCGTCCGCGGTAGTCGTACGATACAGTGTTGACATAAGTCCTCCTAATCTCTTCAAGGCAAAATAAAACCGTCCGCCGAAGAGAAATTTTAATAATTCTATTCTCTCAGGACGAACGGTATGTCCGCGGTGCCACCCAAGTTACTGATAAATATCAATCTCTTTACGGTTATCTAATAATAACCCGACCACTGACGCAGGTCTTTTCGTCCCGCCCTACTTTACGCACCTGACTGCGGATTCGGACGGGCGGCTTGTAAGGGTTACCTTTAACCGCGTATCTGCGGGGCTTTCACCTTGCCCCCGCTCTCTGTGAAACCGTATGGTTAAAGACGTGTCTTAGTCATCGCCTTTGTATTATTATACACAATTATAATAACTTTTTTGAGCTTTGTCAAATATTATTCACTTTTTTGCATAGATTATCTGCAAATTACTTCTTCTTGCCCTTTTTTGCGCGTATTTCCCTTACCGTCGCTTCGTAGCCTATATCGGTCGGAGTATAGTAAACCCTGTCTTTGAGGCTGTCGGGAAGATACTGCTGTTCGACGTATCCGCCAAAGCTGTGCGGATATTTGTACTTTGACGACTGCGCCTTGTCCTCTTTGCCGCCGAATGAATTGTCTTTAAGATACGCAGGCACTCCCGCATCGTCTCTTACCTGCGTCGCGTCCTTTACCGCCGCGTCGCGGGCAAGTACTACCGTATTCGACTTGGGCGCTTCACAGACGTAAATTATAGCCTCGGTGAGCGGTATCATAGCCTCGGGATAACCTATCTTTTCGAGAGCGTACATAGCCGAAGTCGCAATCTGCAACGCTCTCGGGTCGGACATACCGACGTCCTCCGCGGAATGAACGACAAGTCGGCGCGCAACCATCATCGGGTCGCAACCGCCCTCGATAAGCCGCATTGCATAATAAAGCGCGGCGTTCGCGTCACTGCCTCTAAGTGATTTGCAGAACGCTGACAGATAGTCGTAATAGTCGTCCTCGTTATACGACATCGCCTTGCGCTGAATGGACTGTTCGGCGTCGGAAAGTTTTACTACGACCTTTCCGCTTGCGGAGACGGGAGTAGTAAGCACGGCAAGCTCCAACGCGTTGTACGCCGCGCGTAAATCTCCGCCCGCCATATTTGCGATATGCTTTAAAGCCGCATCCTCGACTTCCGCCGAGTACTCACCCAAGCCCTTATGCTTATCCGTGAGCGCTTTTTTTAGCGCGGAGAGTATATCCTCTTCGGTCAGTCTTTCGAACTTAAACACGCGGCAACGCGAAACAATTGCGGGCGTCATCGAGGCGTAGGGGTTTTCTGTTGTCGAACCTATAAAAATTATAGTGCCCTTCTCTATTGCGGGCAACAGCGAGTCGGATTGAGTTTTGTTGAAGCGGTGACACTCGTCAAGCATTAAATATGTACGCTTGCCGAACATTTTGAGGTTGTCCTCCGCCTGCTTTACCGCCGCCTTGACGTCGGACACGCCCGCCTGTACGGCGTTGAGTTTTATAAACTCGCCGTGGGTCGTTGCCGCAACTATGTTTGCAAGCGTGGTTTTACCCGTTCCCGGGGGACCGTAAAAAATACAGCTTCCCAGCCTGTCGAGAGAAATTGCACGGCGTAAAAGCGAGCCTTCGGCAACTATGTGCTTCTGCCCGATAAAGTCGTTTAAATTGTTTGCACGCATACGCTCGGCAAGGGGCTTTGCCCTCTCTTCGTTGCCGTTGAAATCAAAAAGGTCGGTCATCTTTCTATAAGCTCTTTAATCTCTTTCATCTTCGCTTTCGCGGTCGAATATCCCTCCTCGAAAGCCTGTTGGAAATTTTTTACCTCGTACTGGTTTAAGCCCTTCATCTCGGGTTCTATCCAAACCTCGTTCTCTTGTCCGACTATTTTCTTCTTCATCTCGGAGCCGTGGTTGTCCATTACGTCGAAGATACGCATTATGAGATTAAAGACGTTCTTGACGTCCGACACGCTCTCCTTGGTGTTTACCAGCGCGTCTACCGCAATGACGACGTCCGCGCCCATCTCCTTGGTCTGGACGGTCGGAACTCGGCAAAGTACGCCTCCGTCGACGAGAAGGTGTTTACCTATCTTTACGGGCGGAAATACCAAAGGTATGGAACTCGAAGCGCGCACCGCGTCCGAAACGTTGCCCTCATTGAAGGTTATAACCTTGCCCGAATATATATCGCTTGCTATGCAGGCGAATTTGATACCCAGCTCGTCGAAAGTAATATTTCCTATATTGGACAGAAGAAGCTTTTGCATCTTGTTTCCGCGAAGGAGTGCAAGCTTCGTGATTGGAGCGGCGTTCAAATCCACGAGCTTAATAGCTTTAAGCTTTAAAACGGCGTTCATCATCTTATCTACGGACATACCCTTTGCGTAGCACGCGCCTACGACCGCGCCCATAGAACAGCCGCAGATTACGTCGGGTTTAATACCCTCCTCCTCCAAAGCCTTTAAAACGCCCAGATGGCATACTCCGCGCGAACCTCCGCCGCCGAGAGCGAGCCCAATTTTTTTACTCATAAATATCCTCTTTGATTAATAACTATGTACCGTATGAAAAGTAGTGCGGCGGCTGTAAGACCGCGAGTTAAAAAGAGTTTTTTCCTGCGTAGCGGAACGGTAATAACCTGTATCGCGTTAGTTCTCTTCGGTGCGCTTTTAATAGCCTTTCCCCAAAGATATATCCCCGTCTGCTTCGAGGGCATATGTATGTGGGCGGAGTGCGTGCTGCCAAGTCTTTTTCCGTTTATGGTTATAACCTTACTGTTAATAAAGCTCGGTGCGGCAGACGCGGCGTCCAGACCGTTTTCGGGAATTTGCAGAAAATTAAAGCTTCCCGACTGCGCCCTGCCCCTTTTTATTATGGGGCTCTGCTCGGGCTATCCCGCAGGCAGCAGAATTTTGTGCGAGTACTATGAAGCGGGGCGTATCGACGAAAACGACTGCAAACGTCTTGCGCCTTTGGTTTCGGCGTGCGGACCGCTGTTTGCAATAGGCACGGTAGGCTTCAAGGCGTTCGGCGACAGCTTGTCGGGCGTAAAGCTCTTTACTTGCTGTCTGATTTCGGTTGTATCCACCTCTTTGATTTATTGCCTATTACAGAAAAGAAAAACCGTAGAAAAGTCCGTACGACCCGTAAAAAAAGACGAAAACGTTCTTTACAACTCCTTTACGGGCGCGGTCAACGCGTCGATTACGGCGGGCGGATTTATCTGTTTTTTCTATACACTGTCGCGCGCGGCGGCTCAGATTAAAATTTTAAAGCCCGTCGAATTTATACTGTCCCTGCCCTTCGGCAAGGGGAGCGCGGAGGCGCTTGCCACGGGATTTATAGAGGCAACGGGCGGCTGTTTCTCTCTTGCCGCAAACGGCGGATTTTTCTCCCTGCCGCTCGCAGGTTTTTTAATTACCTTCGGCGGTATTTCAATCCTTTTGCAACAGGCGTGCTACCTGAAAAAATGTAAAGTTAAAACTTCGTTCTTTGCGGGTATGAAACTGTTGCAGGGCGTCGTAAGTTTTGCCCTTTTATGTGTTCTGAATTTAATATGCCCCTAAAATTTTCAGGCTTAAACAATGCTTTTTAATTTCGTCCAAAACGCCGATAGCCGCGGCATAGTCCGCCTCTATCTCTATAAAGAAGCGAAATTCGCCGCATCTGTTCTTAATGGGGCGGCTCTCTATTTTGGTCATATTCAGTCCGTGACGCGAAATAACTTCGAGCGCCTTGCAAAGAGCGCCCGCCTCGTGCTTACAGGTAAACGAGAAGAATACCTCGTTGGCTTTTTCAAGCTTTTCGGTTCCGCCCCTCACCACCTTTAAAAAGCGCGTGCGGTTGTTCTTTTCGTCCGAAAGATTTTCGCCCCCCAGCACACAGCCTTCAACCTGCATATGCGCGCCGACGATACCCGCGCAGTCCGTGTCTTTGAGCATTTCGACGCTCTCCGCGGTAGACGAGGTATTGTATAGCTTTGCGTCGGGATAATTTTCCGCAAGATATTTGGAGCACTGCCCCAAAGCCTGCGGGTGGGAATAAATCTTTTTGATACTTTTTGGCTCGGCGCCTTTAAGCGTTATGAGACGGTGGTCTATTTCCACCTCGCAACTACCTACGGCGATAACTCCGTCGGTCTCTTCCAAAAGGTCGAGATTTTGAGTTACGGCGCCGTTTACGGTGTTCTCTATGGGAATTACGGCAACGTCTATATCTCCCGCTTTAAGCGCGGAAAAAAGCGAGCGGAAGTTCAAGTAGACTACTTGTTCCGCGTCTTTACAAAGCTTTTGCACCGCAAGACTGCTATAACTTCCCGAAGGCCCTAAATATCCCGCCTTGTACATAATTACACCTTGTCCGCAATATCCGAAATTAGTCTTTCGGTATCGCACCAGCCGAGGCAGGCGTCGGTTATAGACTTGC
>CAYMUQ010000014.1:0-23010 GCA_964393805.1 uncultured Clostridia bacterium | reverse complement strand
GCTAAAGGAACGCAGAAATGAAGTCTCCAGACTCGAGAAGCGCTCCATGCAGCGGTACCCGACCTTACGGGATATATAACAGAGGGTCAGATAATGCTCTCGCGCGATTTGTATAAAAAGGGTATAAACCCGCCCATCGACGTTCTGCCGTCGCTGTCCCGTCTTAAAGACAAGGGTATAGGCAAGGGCAAGACGCGCGAGGACCACGCGGACACTATGAACCAGCTGTTCGCCGCATATGCAAGCGGTAAGGAAAGCAAAGAGCTTTCGGCGATTTTGGGCGAGGCGGCTCTCTCGGATACGGATAAACTGTTTGCGAAGTTCGCCGAGCAGTTCGAGGCGCTGTATATAAATCAGGGCTTTAACTCAGACCGCCCCGTAGAGGAAACTCTCGATTTGGGTTGGGAGCTTTTGAAGATACTTCCCGAGGGCGAACTCAAGAGAATACGCAAAGCGTATATAGACAAATACCTTCACAAGACCGAAAACGCGGAGTAAACCAAACGTTACATGGCAAGATTAAACGTCAACCCCACCCGTATAGAGCTGAAGAAACTGAAAGCCAGGCTCAATACGGCGGTGCGCGGACACAAACTGTTAAAAGATAAGTCGGACGAGATGATACGCCGTTTTACGGTAATCGTCAGGGAAAACAAGCGGCTGAGGGAAGAGGTCGAAAGAGAGCTCTCCGAAGTCTTGCGCCGTTTTTCCGTCGCCCGCTCCGTAACCCCCGCGTATAACGCGGAGGCGGCTTTTGCCATGCCGTCGGTGTCGGTTTCCGCCGAGTGCCGCATAACTTCGGTTATGGGCGTAGAAGTGCCCGACGTCAAGCTTTCGGGCAAGCGCACTTCGGACTATCTTCCCTACGCGTTCTCGGAAATGACGAGCGAGGCGGACTACTCGGTTGAAAAGGCGGGCGAGCTTCTTCCCAAAATGGTGGAGCTCGCGCAGGTCGAAAAGACCGTGCGTCTTTTAGCAGACGAAATAGAAAAGAACAAGCGCAGGGTAAACGCTCTCGAATACATTATGATACCTCAGCTCGAGGAGACCATTAAGTATATCAAAGCCAAATTGGACGAGAACGAGAGAGCGGCGGTTATCCGCTTAATGAAAGTCAAGAGCAAAGGATAAGATATGAACGAAGTAAAAATCAACGGCATATATAAGCACTTCAAGGGTGATTACTATCTTCTTTGCGAAGTCGCGACGCACTCGGAGACGGGCGAAAAGTACGCTGTTTACCGCCGACTGTACGGCGACGGAAGTCTGTGGATAAGACCGCTGGATATGTTTTTAAGCAAGGTAGACCGCGACAAGTATCCCGAAGTCAAGCAGACCTACCGTTTCGAATTACAGAAGATAGAAAGCGTAGTTAAAAAGTAATTATATCCCGCCTGCCATAAAACGGCAGGCGGTAATCGTTTGACAAACCTTTTATAAAGGTGTTAAATAATATAAAACAAATAACGAAAACCTCACGGCAAAGATTTTCGAAGAAAAGACTTGCGTGAACCAATTTAATAGCCTTCGGGCGGACAGTTCGAGACCTTCCTGTCCTGAAATAAAACTATGGGAGTTGCGTGCGAAGGGTGGATTATACTTTTCGCACTTTTTAAAAATGAAACAAAAGTTAAAACGGGAATTTAAAATTTTCTTACTTACCGTAAAATCGGTGCCCGCGTATATTACCGTACCGTTCGTTATGGCGGTATTTTGTATGAACCTGCTTGCGAACAAGTCGATAAGCGGACTTCCCGACTGGCTCGCACTTGACTGCGGAATTATAGTTTCCTGGATAGCTTTTCTCACTATGGATATGGTGGTCAAAAGGTTCGGCGCCAAGGCTTCCACCTATCTGTCGCTGTTTGCGATTTTTATAAGCCTTGCTTTTTGTCTTATTACCTTTATTGGCAGTGTTATCCCCGGTTTGTGGGGCGAGAGCTTTACCGAAAACGGCGCGGGTATAAACAGTGCGCTCGACAAGACCTTCGGCGGTTGCTGGTACGTTCTTTTGGGAAGTACCGCGGCGTTTATCTGTTCGGCGATAATAAATAACACGGTCAACTATCTTACGGGCAAGCTGTTTAAGAAAAACCCGAACGGCGCGGCGGCGTACTTTGTAAGAAGCTACGTTTCAACCGCGATAGGTCAGTTTGCCGACAATTTGATTTTCGCCTTTTTGGTTTCGCACTTTTTCTTCGGCTGGTCGGCGGTGCAGTGCGTCACCTGCGCGTTGACGGGTATGGTCGCGGAGCTTTTATGCGAAGTCGTTTTCTCGCCTTTGGGCTACGCCGTATGCAGAAGATGGGAGAGAAATAAAACGGGCGAAGAATATCTTAAATTCATTAACGGAGAGAGCGAAGAGTGAAAGTTCTTATTACGGGCGTTTCGGGCGGTATAGGTTCGGCGATTGCAAAAAAATTTCTCGACGAGGGTCACGAGGTTATAGGCATAGACCTGCTCGGCGCACCCTTTAAAAGGGCGGGTTACACCCATTACACCGCGGATATATGCGGGGTATTGCCCGAAATAGACGGCGTGGACGTGCTCATAAACAATGCGGGAGTGCAGAACTCGGGTAAAGATATTGAAGTCAATTTAAAGGGCGCGATTGCGGTAACCGAGAAATACGGCGTGCAGAAAAATATCAAGAGCGTACTTTTCGTCGCCTCTTCCTCGGCGCGTACGGGTAGCGAGTTTCCCGAGTACGCCGCAAGCAAGGGGGGTCTCGTTGCCTATATGAAGAACGTCGCTCTGCGCGTTGCCGAATGGGGCGCGACGAGCAACAGTCTATCCCCCGGCGGAGTTACGACCGCGCTGAATAAGCCCGTAATGGACGACCCCGTTAAATGGGGTAAAATTATGGAGCAGACCTTAATTAAGAAGTGGGCGGCTCCCGAAGAGATAGCCGACTGGGCGTACTTCGTGACGGTCGTAAACAAGTCGATGACCGCGCAGGATATACTTATAGACAACGGCGAGGACGCGAAGAGCGACTTCATCTGGTAAAGCCGTTATAAAGCAAAGGATAAAAAATGAAAAAGATTATTGAAAATTTAACGTTCGATAATGAAAGAGCGATTTACGGACAGAGCGGAGTAAAGCTCGTAAACGTCAGCTTCGACGGACCCGCCGACGGCGAGAGCGCGGTAAAAGAATGCCGCGATATCGAAGCGGAGAAATGCTATTGCAATCTGCGCTATCCGTTCTGGCACGTCAAGGGTCTGAAAATTACCGATACCGAGATGACGGAAAACTGCCGTGCCGCACTGTGGTATTCGCAGGATATAAAAATCACCGACAGCAGACTGCACGGTATAAAGGCGTTGCGCGAGTGTGCGGATGTAAAAATTTCGGGCTCCGATATAATCTCGCCCGAGTTCGGCTGGTCGGTCAGCTCGCTTGAAATAGAGGACAGCAAAATAGTCAGCGAGTATTTTCTGATGCGCTCTGCGGATATAAAACTTAAAGGCGTAGATTTTGCGGGTAAGTATTCCTTTCAGTACGTAGAGGAAGGTCTGCTTGAAAACTGTACTCTAAATACCAAGGACGCATTCTGGCACAGCAGGAACGTCACGCTCAAAAACTGCATAGTGAACGGCGAGTACCTTGCGTGGTATTCCGAAAATCTGACGCTTATAAACTGTAAAATAAAGGGGACACAGCCCTTCTGCTATTGCAGGGGTCTTAAACTTATAGACTGCACTATGGAGGACTGCGACCTCGCTTTCGAAAAGAGCGAAGCGGAAGCACGCATACTTACGCCCGTAGTCAGCATAAAAAATTTCTATAAAGGTAAGATATGCGTTCCTGCCGTCGGCGAGGTCATAAAGGACGACCCCGAGGCCAAGGGTGAAATAATTACGGCTTGACATTATAAGGATAAAGTAATATAATAAAATATAGTAGATTTTAGCGTCTGCGGACGTTTTAGGGGGATATAGAATGAAAAAGAAGCTTATTAAGGTTATTGCAACCGTGATTGCCTGTCTCGGCGTCGGCGCTTTCGTTTTTGCCGGCTGTGCCAAGAAGGGCGGCACCGAGGGTAGCGGAACCCAAGGAACCGGTACCGAAGAAGAAAACCCGTCGGGCGGCGACAAGGAAGAAGAAAAGCCTTCGACCGGCGGCGACAAAGAAGAAGAGAAACCTTCAACCGGCGGTGACAAGGAAGAGGAAAAGCCTTCGACCGGCGGTGACAAGGAAGAGGAAAAGCCTTCAACCGGCGGCGACAAGGAAGAAGAAAAGCCTTCAACCGGCGGCGATAAGGAAGAAGAAAAACCTCCCGTTATCAGCCAACCCGTCGAGGGCGGCGTAGAAATACTGACGGCATGCGGCGATTTGGAGGCGGCTTACGTAACCTTCAAGCCCGCAAAAAATGCGGTATCATATAACGTCTATTACACAAAGAAGGGCGGCACCGCGGTCAAACTGGACGCACCGCTCGTAAGAGAATATAAGGACTATCTCAGGGCTGACGCCGTAGGTCTTGCCGCAGGCGAGTACACGCTGAAGGTAATACCCGTGGACTACGAGAATAAGGAAGTAGAAAAAGGCGCGGGTCAGGCGACGATGACGGTAAAGGCGCATACCAGAGAGGGCTATGCGTTCGTTGACGCAGAAGCGGGCAAGAGCGCGTCGGGCGCGTACAACGACGACGGTACATTAAAGGCTAACGCAAAAGTAATTTACGTAACCAACGATAATTTTAAAAAGGTATCCGTGCAGGCAGGCTCGACAACCGTTGCGGGTATAGATAATATTTTGGGCGAGGGTTATCAAGCCAAAAAAGGCGCCAACGACCCTCTGTGCATAAGGATAATCGGCTCGGTAGGTGCGGGCGATGGCACCAGAACGGATCTTAAAGCCAACGGCGATTTGGAACTGAAAGCCTTGACTCAGGGCGTTACCGTGGAAGGTATCGGCAACGACGCAACGGCAAACGGTTGGGGTATGCATATTACCAATTGCAGTTACGTAGAAATCAGAAATTTAGGCTTTATGAATATGATGGGCGGCACGAAGGACGGCGTCGGGTTGGAGAATAAATGCGACCACATTTGGGTTCATAACTGTGATTTTTATTACGGACATGACTGGGGTGGCGACCAGGCAAAGGGCGACGGTGCGCTCGATACCAAAAGCTGCACGTACGTAACGCATTCTTATAACCATTTCTGGGACAGCGGCAAATCTAATCTTCAAGGTATGAAGAGCGAAAAGGTAGAAAATAAGATTACCTATCACCACAACTGGTACGACCACTCCGATTCGCGTCACCCGAGAATAAGAACCTGCACTACTCATATTTACAACAACTATTTCGACGGCAACGCAAAGTACGGCGTAGGCGTAACGATGGGCGCAAGTGCGTTCGTGGAAAACAACTATTTCCGTTCGACCGCAAAAATGAAGCCTATGATGTCGTCGTTGCAGGGTACTGATATAGCGCACGGCAAAGACGGTCAGACTTTCTCAGGCGAGAACGGCGGTATTATAAAGGCGTTCGGTAACAAATTCGTCGGTACTTACGAGCTCGTAACGCAGAAAACCACCACCGATAAAACCAATATCGACTGCTACGAAGCGGCGACGCGTAACGAAGAGGTTCCCGAAGAGTATGTAACCAAAGCGGGTAGCACCAAGTATAGCAATTTCGATACCGCAAACGATTTCTATAAGTACACCCCCGATAGCGCGGAGGACGCTAAGGATAACGTTATAAAGTACGCGGGAAGAATAGACGGCGGCGACTTGAAATTTACCTTCGACAACGCGAAAGAGGATAGTAACTACACGGTTATACCCGAGCTTAAGGCGAAGCTTACCTCCTATAAGGATAGCATAGTAAAAGTATTCGGTATGGAAGCTTATATGGGCAGCGGCACTTCGGGTGGAAATACCGAAGGCGGAAACACCGAGGGTGGTAATACCGAAGGCGGAAATACCGAGGGCGGTAATACCGAAGGCGGCAACACGAGCGGAGCAACCTCGGGCAATATGACGGCGACGTTTACGATAAGTAAAGACGTTTCCGCAAACGACGTTCTGGTTGTAGTTAAGGACGGGGATACGCAGATAGCGTCGGTTAAAGCTCTCTTAGGATTTAAAGGAAGCAGCGGTGAGGCTTCGGATAAAACCAGCGCTTTTGAAATAACTCTTAAAGCGGGTTATACCTACACGATAACCATGAGCCTCGGTTCGAGCGCTTCGGCAAGAAAGATAACTATAAACGGCGTAGAGCAAACCACGGGAGCGAAACCGGATTACGCCGACTGCGTCTGGACGATAAACGCGGACGGGGATAAGACTATTACCTCCGAGGCTACGGGCGGCAAAATCAGACTGAAGTCCATAACCATAACAGCAGTAAAAAACTAAAAAATATAAAAGTACAGCCGACGGAATTTTCCGTCGGCTGTTTTTTTGTGCATTGTCAATTTATTTGACGGGGTAGGGGATAAGCTCGAACGCGCGGTTGTCTTTAAAGTATGCGTCGGAGGGTAAGCCCGCGCCCACCGCCGCCATAACCTTGACGAGGGTCATTTCTATAGTTAAATCGTAGCTTATTAAAACGTGCGCGGGTAAGTCCTTCATACTCGAATATACGCCCGCCCTACTCATTACGGGACCTATTATGACGTCCACGCCGCACTTTTTGCAGTACTCGGCAAACTTTATAAAATTGCCGTTGTCGCCCTTGGTGCATACCGTGCCGCTGTGCGACAGCTCGACTATTACAGCTTTGGGTTTTACGTCCGTAAAGTCGTACACCTTGAAGTTTAAAAGCGAGCGCATTGTAATAAGCATTACACCGCCCGAAATGTGCGGGTCGCAATTTTCACTGCGGTTATTTCTCACCTCGTCTAACGTGGGTATAAAGGGGGAATTGTTGTACTCGACCTTGCCGCCGTCCACCTCGGCGAAGTGCGCGTTGAGCGCACTGCGGTAAAAGCCCGAAATTTCCTCGGGGTAGATAAGACGCGAACCCAGATGTATCCTGCACTTTTCGCCGTCGTTTTTAAACGCGCAGTAGACGCCGCCCGGTGCGCCGCTCTCGATAAAGTCGACCGCGCCGATAAAGTTGTCCATACCGTTGCTTCTCGGGTCGGTCAGAGGGTAGAGTGCCGATACGAAAACTATCGGCTTTTTTTCCGCGCAGAACACCTGCGAAAACCAGTTTACGGTAAAGCACAGAGTGTCTGTTCCGTGGGTGATTATTATGCCGTCGTATTTGTCGGTATCCACGCCGCTGACGCAGGAGTACAGCTTGTCCAAATCGGCGGGCTGGACGTTTTCGCTTAAGATATTCACGGGCGAAAGCTCGTTGAAGGTGACTTTCTGTCCCTCTATGAGGTGGTATTTTTCAATCAGCATCTTTTTGCTCTCGCCGCTTAAAGATACTTTGTTGCCGCGCGTATCGCTGCCTATCGTACCTCCCGTAAAAATCACGCAAATTTTTCCCGTCATATTTTTCTCCTTATGTATAGCGCCGCTTGTGACAGCGCAAATATTATAAACTCGGCGCACGAAAAAGTCAACGGCAAAATTCTTTTCTTCTATTGATTATCGTCAAAAACCGTAGTATAATATTCATATGAATGTCTATCGGACGTACGGGGGAAAATTTATGAATTCATTTGTGCAGTACACGCCTACCAAAGTAGTCTTCGGCGAGAACGCCGAAGAGACGCTTGAAAGCCTTTTAAAAGAGCGAGGCGCAAGGAGCGTGCTTTTACACTACGGGTGTTCGAGCGCGGTAAAAAGCGGGCTTATATGGCGCCTTAAAGAACAGATAAGCCGTAGCGGTGCGGAGTGTACGGAGCTTGGCGGCGTTAAGCCCAACCCCCGTCTGTCGCTCGTTTACGAGGGCATAGCCCTCTGTAAAGAAAAGAAGGTCGACCTCATTCTCGCGGTCGGCGGGGGAAGCGTTATAGACTCCGCAAAGGCGATAGGAATGGGTGCGGAGGACGGCGGCGACGTCTGGGACTTCTACTGCAAAAAGCGTGTTCCGCAAAAGACCTTGCCCGTCGGAGTAATTCTCACCCTCGCGGCTTCGGGTAGCGAGACGAGCAATTCTTCGGTAATAACCAACGAAGAAAAGGGCTTAAAGCGCGGACTTAATACCGACCTGTCCCGCCCCGCGTTCGCACTTTTAAATCCCGCGCTGACGGTCGGAGTGCCCGCATATCCCACGGCGTGCGGCTGTGCGGACATATTTATGCACACTCTCGAAAGATACTTAACGGGCGGAACGACTTTGGCGCTTACCGACTTTTTAGCGGAGGCGCTTATGCGTTCGGTCATAGCTTCTTCTAAAACCGTAATGAAAAAGCCCGAAGATTTGAACGCGCGTGCAAACCTTATGTGGGCGGGCAGTCTGTCGCACAACGGTCTTACGGGTTGCGGCACCGACGGCGGCGATTGGAGCGTACACACGCTCGGTCACGAACTGTCCGCACTGTACGATACTCCGCACGGCGCGGCGCTTACCGCCGTATGGGGTTCGTGGGCGAGATACGTCTATAAGAGCTGTCTGAACAGGTTCCACCTGTTCGCCGTGCAGGTAATGGGCGTGCGCCCCAACGGCACGAGAGCGGAGCTTGCGCTCAAAGGCATCGAGGCGGCGGAGGATTGGTTCGCCTCCCTGGGTCTGCCTACTTCTATAAAGCAACTAAAAATAGATGTGACCGAAGCCGACCTCAATTTAATGGCTGACAAATGCGCGGAGGGGTGCGGCGGCTCGAAGGGTAGCTGTAAGGTTCTCCACCGCGAAGATATGCTTGCAATATATAAAAACGCTTTAAATCGCTAAGGATAAAGTTATGCAATATAAAAATCCAATACTGTTTTGCGACTATTCCGACCCCGACGTAATAAGGGTCGGTAAATACTTCTATATGGTGGCGTCGTCGTTCAACTTCGTACCGGGCGTGCCCGTTCTGCGCTCCGAAAACCTCGTCGAGTGGGAGCTTGTCAACTACGTCATAGCCAAGCTTCCCTTCGAGAGATTTAACGGTAAAGTCTGCGCGGGCGACGGAGCGTGGGCGCCCGCCATAAGATTTCATAACGGCAGGTATTACTGCCTGATACCCTTCCCCGACGACGGTATTTACGTGTCCGAGGCGGACACTCCCGAAAGCGAGTGGACGCCCCTGCGCCCGCTTATAGAGGGTAAGGGAATTATAGACCCCTGCCCGATATGGGACGGAGATAAGTGCTACGTCGCCGTGGCGTTCGCGCGCACCCGTGCGGGTTTCAATTCAAAAATCGGACTGTACGAGGTCACGCCCGATTTGACCGAATGCCTGTCCAAAACCTACACGATAGTCTACGACGGACACAACAATAATCCGATAATAGAGGGACCCAAGTTTTATAAGAGGGATAATTACTTCTATATACTTGCGCCCGCAGGCTCGGTCAAGAGCGGCTGGCAGGTTGCTCTGCGCTCGGAAAAGGTTACGGGACCTTACAGAAGTAAGATAATTTTAATGCAGGGCGATTCGCCCGTGAACGGACCTCACCAGGGCGCTCTCGTCGATACGTCCGACGGAAAGGACTGGTTTATTCATTTTCAGGATATGAGGGCGTATGGGCGCGTAGTCCATCTTCAACCCGTAAATTGGTATGCGGGCTGGCCGCTGTGCGGTAACCTCAAATACGACGGAATTGCGGGTACTCCCGTAGAGGGCGGCGAATATCCCGTGGACTGTACCTGCGCGGACGGCGCGAACAAAACGCCTTATGCGAGAAAATTCTGGCAGCTTCCGTCAAACCCGCGCAAGGGTTGGTTCGCAAACGGCAATATATTGATGTGTGCGCCTTTTTCGGAGACTGCGGACAAGCTTCCCAACGCGGCTACTGTAAAGCTCGCGCACAAGGATTTCACCTTTAAGACCAGTATAGAGACCGCTTTCGTCACCGCGGGCGACGAGTTCGGTTTCGGTATGCTGGGAAATAAGTACGCATTTCTTACGGTCTGCGACGGCAAGGTGTGTCTTGTAAGCGGCGAGGGCGGAGACGAAAAGGTCCAAACTCTATGCTCTGCGGGAAAAACGGTAAACCTCGAAATACGCGGCAAGTTCGTCGCACCGTACACGCTTCTTTGTAACTTCGCAATCAACGGAAAATATATCGCCGTCACCTGCGAGATTACCGCAGGCGTCTGGGTGGGCGCAAGGCTTGCTATGTTTGCGAGAAACAAAAAAGCGGAGAAGAGCGCTGGTTACGCCAAAGTGCTCTCGTTCAAAATGGAATAGGAAATAATTAAAATTAAAAGCGGCGCGGAAAAATTTCCGCGCCGCTTTGACGTATTTAAAATTATTTACAACTCCGCGTCGTTCTGGTCCTTATAGCCCTCGCCGTAAATTTCCTTTGCGGATGAGACAATCATAAACGCATTTTTGTCCTCTTCTTTGACGACGTCGCGAAGCCGGGGATAGAGTAAGGGTTTAACTACGCACATCATCATTATTTTGTCCTCGCGGGTGTACGCGCCTTTGGCGTCTATAAGCGTCGCGCCCGTGTCTACTTCCTCGAGTATGCGCTTTGCCAGATTGTCGTACTTTTCCTTATCGGTAATTATAAATACCGTCTTTGCGGTATTGCCGCCGTATAGCACGAAGTCGAACACGATAGTGAATACTACTACCGACATAGCGGTGTAAAACAAGGTTTCTAATTTGTTGGGCGAGGGGATAAGAAGCGAGCACATAACGACTATCATATCCGTAACCATCGAAATCATACCCGTCTTAATAAAGCGGAATTTCTTGCGCAGAATTTTTACTATAATGTCCGTGCCTGCAGTCGACGCGCCCATACGGAAGATAAGTCCCATTCCGATACCGAACAGTACCGCGCCTATCACCGTGTTGATAAGCAGTGACGAAACGGGATTGATTTCCTGAAGATTTGTCAAAGGTAAGAGGTTGTAGGTGTCCTCAAAGATAAACGACCAAAGCTTCATTAAAAGTGCGGAGGTCACCGTGGCGTAGCCCGTGGATAAGAGGAACTGCCAGCCGAAGAATACGAGCCCGAGTATAATCATAGGCACGTTCAAAATTAGAAGCCAAAGCCCCTGCGATACCTGCGGAACGTAGTGGTTGACTATAATCGAAATACCAGTCATACCGCCAGAGGACAGACCCGCGGGATTTATAAACAGCGAAATACCCAGGGAATACAGAAGGCACCCCAAGGTTATTATGAGGTACTGTTTACATACCTTTTTTGCAACGGTTTTTTTATCCGTCGGCGTTTTTAAATTGTCGTTTTTGGTTTTATTCATCATACATTTTTTATACATTATAAATTTTAGCGCTCAGTATGTCAACTAAACCCCGTCTATTTCTTTACATTTTTATCCAATAGTTTTATAATACGTACGATATATGAGAAATGCGTCGGTAAAAAAACCTAAATATTCTCTCTTTACGGGCAAACAGCTTCTTTGGCTGATATTGCCCATTATTATCGAGCAGATTTTTTCCTCGTCGTTGGGTTTTATAGATTCGATAATGGTTTCGCACATGCCCGGCGACAGCCAGAGCGCGGGACTTGCGGTAACCAACGTCGACTATATGAATAACCTTATTATTCAGCTCTTTTCGGCGTTCGCCACGGGCGGCGCGATAATCACTTCGCAGGCTCTCGGCGCAAAGGATAACGAAACGGCTAAGAGCAGTGCGAAGCATATGCTCATTATAGTAATTTTAGCTTCGCTTGCAATTTCGGGATTGTGTCTTGCGCTCAATTATCCTTTGTTAAGGGTTCTATACCACGATATTTCGACTTCGAGCCAAACGTTCCGCGACCAGAGAATGTACTTCTACATAACCGCCGCGTCGTTTCCGTTCATAGGCTTATTCAACGCCTGTGCGGCTCTTCTTAGAGTACAGCGCAAAAGTATGTTTACTATGACCTCGGCGGCGCTGTCCTGTGCGCTCAACGCAGGTATGAACGCCATTTTCCTGTTCGTATTAAAGCTCGGCGTTTTGGGCGCGGCGCTTGCAACGCTCGTGTGCAGAGCCATTCCCGCGGTCTTTATGCTTATAGTCTTAGGCAGAAAGAAGAACGCCGTCTGCGTAAGAATTTTCGAAAAGTTCCGCTTTAACAAGCAGATGATAAAAAAGATTTTGCGCCTTGCTATCCCCGCAGGAATAGAAAGCTCTCTTTTCCAGCTTGGCAAGCTTATGACCTCGACTTTCGTAAACGTCGGCTGTTATATTCACGACGATATTAACGTACAGGCGCTCGGCAACTCGATTGCAAACCACGTAAACAACTATGCGTCTATGGTCGGCGGCGGCGTGGGTACGGCGTGTCTTACGGTTATAGGTCAGGCGGTCGGCACGGGCGACGTCGACCAATGCAAATACTATATGAAGAGAATGTTTCTTCTCTCGTTTATAGCAAACGGAATTTGCGCCGCGCTGTTTTTGGGCTTTTCGATGTACATAGTCAAAATGTGGGGCTATGGCGTGGAGGCGGAACAGATAGCCTTAAAGTGCCTCTATTTTTGTCTGTCTATTCAGATAGTAACTTATCCGCTCTCGTTCACTACGCCCGCCATTTTGAAGGCGACGAGCGACGTCAAGTACGTTATGTTCAGCGCGGTTGCCTCTATGTTTATTATGCGCGTGGGACTTTCGTTCCTGCTTACCACGGATAAGATTGCAAATCTTCCCAAGCTCGGCGCGTTCGGCTATTGGATAGGTATGTGCGCGGACTGGGTACTGCGTTCCGTGCTGTTTTTATCGAGGCTTCTTACGGGTAAGTGGAAGAAGTCCTCGGGGCTGTTTAAAGATAAAGAGCCAGTACCCGCGGTTGCCGTGGTCACTTCGGACGGAGGCGCGGTCGATACCGAGGTCGTCGTACCTAACGAAGCCGAAACCGCTGACATAGCGGAAGAAGAGGACGATAAGGAGTAAGACTTTGAAAAAGTTCAATCAGTTTATCGAAGAAAAATATATGCGCTTCCCCGAGGGCAAGTGCAAGGCTCTTACCTTCTCGTACGACGACGGAGTAAGGGCGGATATTCGCCTATTAAAGACTTTCCAAAAGTACGGCTTGAAGGGTACTTTCAATCTGAACTCGGAACGCTTCGACTGCCCCGAATGGCACGACCGTTTAAACGAGGAGGATACTTTCCAAACCTTTAAAGACTGCGGACAGGAAATAGCTCTGCACGGGGCAAGGCACGTCTTTTTAACCAAAGTTCCGCTCGCGGAGGCGGTAAAGGAAGTAGTCGACAACCGCGCGTATCTCGAAGAAAAGTTCGGCTCGATAGTCCGCGGTATGGCTTACGCTTACAGCAGTTTCAACGCCGACATAAAGCGCGTACTCAAGGATTTGGGCGTGGCGTATGCGCGCACTACTGTATCTACCAAAGACTTTTCTATACCCGAAGACTTTTTGGAGTGGAACCCGACCTGTCACCATACCGAGCCCGAAATAAAAAGCCTTTGCGACAAGTTCTTTAATACTACCCCGCTTACCGAGGGTAAGATGCGCGAGAGCCGTCTTCTGTATATATGGGGACACTCGTACGAGTTTGACGACGGTAACAACTGGGAAATAATAGAAGAGATAGGAAAGCTCGCGGCGGCGGACGACCAGGTGTGGAAGGCGACCAATATCGAGGTTTACGAATACGTTACTGCATACCGTAATCTCGTGTTCTCGCTCGACGGAGAGAGGGTGTACAACCCCTCGGCAATTCCCGTGTGGATAGAGCTTCGCCGCAAGACCTATAAAATAGACGCGGGACAGACCGTCGCTTTCGACAAATAAATTTTTTACGCCCCTTGCAAAAATCTGCAAGGGGTGTTATAATTTTCGGGAGAATTATCCTATAACGAATAGGGGGGAATATGATTTTAGATAATTTCAGTTTAAAGGGTAAGGTTGCTATAGTCACGGGCTCGAATACGGGCTTGGGACAGGGTATCTGCCGCGCGTACGCCGAGGCGGGCGCAAAGGTGGTCGGCGTGTCGAGACGGCCGTCTACCGAGACCGAACGGCTTATCGGCGGCGAGAATTTCTACAACGTAATAGCCGACCTGTCGTCGACCGAGGTTATACCCGAGGTAATAGAAAAGGCGCTTGCTCGGTTCGGGCGCATAGATATACTCGTCAACAATGCGGGTATAATCAAGCGCAACGATTCGATAGAATTCACCGAAGAGGAGTGGGACAGCGTTCTCAACGTAAACTTAAAGACCGTCTTTTTCCTGACTCAGGCGGTCGCCCGCCGGTTCATAAAACAGGGTGAGGGCGGCAAGGTCATAAATATTGCCTCTATGCTCTCTTACCAGGGCGGTATAAGAGTACCTTCCTATACGGCGTCGAAGTCGGCTATCAAGGGACTTACTATGACCCTGTCCAACGAGTGGGCGTCAAAGGGTATCAACGTCAACGCGATTGCTCCCGGTTATATGGCTACCAACAACACCCAACAGCTCCGCCAGGACGAGGAGCGCAGCTCTGATATTTTAGCGCGTATTCCCGCAGGTCGTTGGGGTACGCCCGAAGACTTGGAGGGCGCCGCGGTCTTTCTTGCAAGCAAGGCTTCCGACTACGTGAACGGGTTTACTTTGGCTGTCGACGGCGGCTGGCTCGGGAGGTAACTCTCGTTCATTGAACGGACGCTTTGATTATAAGCGGCGCATTTCTGCGTTGCGCTCCGTGCCGCCTAGGTCGTGTACGCAAAAGTACACTCCCGTCGTCGGTACTCGCGCTCCTTGAACTGCTTGCTTCTAATCAAAGGGGTAACGGTGGGATTTAGTTAGAATATTTTACAATTCATCCGCTCTTAACGGGGCGGATATTTTTTTGCGCCGAAAGTCCCTTGTTGCGCGTATTTTGTCACAATTTCACTTTTTTGGTAAATAGCCGAAAAACGCATAAATATATCCGTTTTGTGTATGGAAGAAAACGGGGGTGCGGTTGTATAATTAAGCTGTATGAAAATATACGCATTATGCGCGCGTATGCAAAAGGAGAAAAAATGGATATCAAGGAAAAATTAGATTGTTTGGTAGATCAGCTTTCAAACGTCGGCATCGTTCCGGTAATCAAGCTGGACAAGGTCGAGAATGCGGAGAAGCTTGCAAAGGCTCTTCGCGACGGCGGCATCAACTGTGCGGAAGTCACCTTCCGTGCCAAGGGTGCGGACGAAGTCATAGGAAGAATGGTAAAGGCTTACCCCGACATGCTCGTCGGCGCGGGCACCGTTCTCACCTGCGAGCAGGCTGACGCGGCTTACGCGGCGGGCGCCAAGTTCTGCGTTGCCCCCGGTCTCAATCCCAAGGTGGTAAAGTACTGTCTCGACAAAGGCATACCCTTTGCCCCCGGACTTTCTTCCGCAAGCGAGATAGAGCAGGCTTTGGAGCTCGGTCTCGACTTCGTTAAGTTCTTCCCCGCGGAGCAGGCGGGCGGACTGCCCTACATAAAGAGCGTCTGCGGACCTTACACCTCGATGCGCTTTATGCCCACGGGCGGCGTAACGGCGGACAACCTCAACACCTATCTTTCTTATCCCAAGATAGTATGCTGCGGCGGTAGCTGGATAGTACCCTCCAAGCTTTTAGACGAAGAGGACTGGGCGGGCATAACCGCGCTGTGCAGAGAGGCAATAGACAAGATGCTCGACTTCAAGATGGTTCACGTCGGCATAAACTGCGCGAACCCTCAGGAAGCGGAGAGCGTAGCGGACGAGTTCGACACGGCGTTCGGTTTTACCAAGAAGGTGGGCAACAGCTCGGTATTCGCGGCTTCCTACGTAGAGTGTATGAAGTCGCCGTTTAAGGGCAAGATGGGACACATAGCCGTTTCGACCAATTCCGTAAAGCGCGCGGTATACCAGCTTAAGCTTCGCGGCTTCGAAGCGGACGAAACTTCGTTCAAGTACGACAAGGCGGGTAATCTTACCGTCGCATATTTAAAGCACGAGTTCGGCGGATTTGCCGTACACCTCGTGCAAGCTAAGTAAACTTCTCGAATTATAAACGGCGTGATACTTTGTTGGGCTTGCGTTTTTCCTCAGTCGTTTACCGTTAAGTAAACTCCTGTCGCAAAAGCCGCGCCCTCCGCGTCTGACTTGTTTCTAATCCGAGGGACTAAATCAAATATAACTAAACAAAGTAAAAACTACGGCGTATGCCGCAAACAAAAATAAATAATAAAATTTCAGGAGAAAAATAACCATGAAAAAAATCGTAACCATGGGCGAGATTATGCTCCGCCTTTCCACCCCCAACAACGAAAAGTTCATTCAGGCCGACGAGTTTGACATCAACTACGGCGGCGGCGAGGCGAACGTAGCGGTATCCTGCGCGAACTACGGTCACAAGGCAGAGTTCGTAACCGCCGTTCCCAACAACGAGATAGGCGAGTGCGCGATAGCGGCTTTGAGAAAGTACGGCGTTGAAACCGACCACATCGCAAAGTGCGGCGAGAGACTTGGTATTTATTATCTCGAAACGGGCGCATCCGTTCGTCCTTCCAAGGTAGTTTACGACAGGGCTCACTCTTCGATTTCCACGGCTACCGCAAAAGACTTCGACTTCGACGCAATCTTCGAGGGCGCGGACTGGTTCCACTTCACGGGTATCACTCCCGCAGTTTCCGACACCGCGGCAGAGCTTACCGAAGCGGCTTTAAAGGCTGCCAAAAAGCACGGCGTAACCGTTTCCTGCGACCTCAACTTCAGAAAGAAGCTCTGGTCCTCCGAAAAGGCTAAGAAGGTTATGACCAACCTTATGAAATACGTAGACGTCTGCATCGGCAACGAAGAGGACGCAGACCTCGTTTTGGGTTACAAGCCCGGCAAGACCGACGTAACCAGCGGTGATTTGGAGCTTGCAGGCTACAAGGATATCTTCCAGAGAATGTGCAAGGACCTCGGCTTTAAGTACGCTATATCCTCGCTCCGCGTTTCGCACTCGGCGTCGGATAACGGCTGGTCGGCTTGCATCTACGAAGCGGCTTCGGGCGAGTTCTATCACTCCAAGAGCTATTCTCTTCACCCCATCGTTGACCGCGTAGGCGGCGGCGACAGCTTTGCGGGCGGCACTATCTGCGGCTTCCTCGACGGCAAGAACTTCAAGGACGCATTAGAGTTCGGCGTAGCGGCTTCCGCATTGAAGCACACCATCCCCGGCGACTTTAACCTCGTTAGTCGTAAGGAAGTTGAGACCCTTGCGGGCGGCGACGGCTCCGGTAGAGTTCAGCGCTAAAACATTACTAAACGCATATAAGCGTCGCATTTCTGCGTTACGCTCCGTGCCGTCTCGGTCGTGTACGCAAAAGTACACTTCCGTCGTCGGTACTCGCGCTCCTTGAACTGCTCGCTTCTCTGCGTTTGAATTAAACCGTATTAGGTATAAAATATGCAAATTGCTTTCAGAACCCATGACCTTGGGGTCAAGGGTGCGGAAAACGCAGTAACAAAATTACATCAGTGCGGTATAGACGCAGTTCAGCTTGTGGCGTATAAGTTTATTGACGAAATACCCTACAAGCCGAACGCGCTCACCGAACAGAACGCCAAACAGCTCGGCGATACTTTGCGTGAAAACGGGATAACCGTCGGGCTTATCGGCGCATACTTCAACCCCGTACACTCCAACAAGGAAAAGGTGGCAAACTGCAAGGCGGTCTTTAAGGACTACTTGAAGTACTGCAAGCTACTCGGCTGTAATATAGTAGGCAGTGAAACGGGCTCCTTCAACGACGACAAGTGGACGTATAATCCGCTCAACCGTACGGAAGAGGCGCTCGAAACGGTGGTTGAAACCTTTACCGAGCTTGCGGACTACGCAAAGAGCGCGGGCGCGTATATCGGTATGGAGGGCGCGGCGGGTCACGTCTGCTGGAACGTCGCAACTCTCAAGCGCGCGGTTGATAGGGTAAACCGCGACAACGTCAAAATAATATTTGACGTATACAACTACCTTGACGAGAGCAATCACGAAAAATATCTCGAGATATTGGACGAGGGCTTAAAGACCTTTGCGGGCAGGATAGTCGTATTCCATTTAAAGGACTATATAATGCAGGACGGCAAGGTCAAGCAGGTACCCCCGGGCAAGGGACTTTTTAACTACCCCGAAATCTTAAAGCGCATAAAGGCGTACGATAAAGACGCTATATTGGTGCTCGAAGGAACTACGGGCGAGGACATAGTGCCCTGCACGCAGTACGTAAAAGACATTTGGAACAAAGTTTAATAATTAACAACCTAACAAGGAGAACGAAATGAAATTCGAAGTGCGTTATGCAAACCACCCCGACGACTCCAAGAAGTACGACACCGCGGAGCTCAGGGAAAAGTATTTAATAGAGAAACTGTTCGAGGAGGATGAAATTCTTCTCACCTATTCCCACCAGGACAGAATTATCGCAGGCGGAGTTATGCCCGTTAAAAAGGCGCTCTCCCTCGGTACGTTCAAGGAGCTTGCTACCGCATACTTCCTTGAAAGGCGCGAGCTGGGAATTATAAATATAGGCGGCGCGGGCGTGGTAACGCTCGACGGCAAGAAGTACGAGCTCGGCAACAAAGAGGGCTTATACGTAGGTATGGGCACGAAGGAAGTTACCTTCACCTCGGCGGACGCAAAAAAGCCCGCTAAGTTCTACGTCAATTCGAGCCCCGCTCACAAGTCTTATCCCACGGTTAAGATTGTAAAGCCCGAGGAGGGAACCTCGCCCAAGGCGGGAAGCCCTACTCCCGACGGCAAGGCGGTTTACTGCCTGCAAGCGCGTCTCGGCTCGGTCGAGGGCATAAACAAGCGCTGTATAAATAAGTATATAGTCGACGAGGTCTGCGAGAGCTGTCAGCTTGCAATGGGTATGACCGAGCTTGCGGAGGGTTCGGCCTGGAACACAATGCCCGCCCACACGCACGAAAGGCGTATGGAAGTATATATGTACTTCGAAGTACCCGAGGACCAGGCGGTCATTCACCTTATGGGTACGCCCCAGGAGACCCGTCACATCATAATGCACAACGAGCAGGCGGTTATTTCGCCGAGCTGGTCAATCCATTCGGGCGTCGGCACGCACAACTACACCTTTATCTGGGGTATGTGCGGCGAGAACAAGGCTTACGACGACCAGGATTGGTTAAAGACCCAGGACTTGAAATAAAGTCTTAAAATCAATAAATTTTTAACAGGGGAAATAAATATGGCACAATTAAAATTCATAGACGTAAACAAAGTTTACCCTAACGGCTATCACGCGGTACACGATTTCAATATGGAAATCAAGGACGGCGAGTTCATCTGCCTCGTCGGCGACTCCGGTTGCGGTAAGTCGACTACGCTCCGTATGATAGCGGGTCTCGAAGAGATAACCTCGGGCGAGTTCTATATCGACGGAGTGCTCGCAAATCAGAAGACTTCGAGGGAGAGAGGTATAGCGATGGTATTCCAGTCCTACGCGCTCTATCCTCACCTGACGGTTGCGGAGAACCTCGCGTTCGGACTTATGCTCGAAGGCATAGACGCCGAAGTTATCGACGAAAAGGTACAGGCTACCGCGAAAATTTTAGGACTTACCGATTACCTTGAAAGATTTCCGAGAAACCTCTCTGGCGGTCAGTGTCAGCGTGTCGCCGTAGGCCGTGCGCTTATCCGTAAGGTTTCGATATTCCTTATGGACGAGCCCTTATCCAACCTCGACGCAAAACAGCGTGTTACGATGCGTTCGGAAATCAAGCAGATACACCGTTCGGTCGGCGCGACTACCATCTACGTAACCCACGACCAGACCGAGGCAATGACTATGTCCGACAGAATAGTAGTTATGAAGTCGGGCGGCTTCGTTCAGCAGATAGGTACTCCTTACGAGCTTTACTTCCACCCGAAGAACCTGTTCGTTGCGGGCTTCATCGGCGAGCCTCCCATGAACTTCCTCAAAGGTACGGTAGAGGGCGGCAAGTTCGTAAACGAAGCGGGACTTTCCTTCGATTTGAAGCCCGTAGTCAAGGACGTCAAGTCCATAGAGGGCAAGAAGGTAGTGTTCGCGTTCCGTCCCGAAGCGATAAAGGTCGCAAACGGCAAGGCGGGCAAGGACGAGTATATCATCAAAGCTAACGTCGATTTAACCGAGCTTCTCGGCGATACCACCAACGTATACGCAAACGTCGGCGACGTAAACGTTATACTCAAAGTAAATCCTCACGACACCCCCGAAATGGGCGCGGAGTTTGCTTTCGCAGTACCTTACAAGGCGGCTTATATCTACGATATGGAGACCGAGGAAGCAGTTCCTTCCGACATAGCAAGACAGTAACCGCCGGTTGTAATTTAAGGAGAAATTTCTATGGAGCTTATAAATAAGAAAGTATATAAAGAGGTCTGCGGTAAAGTCAAGCCCGAAAGACCCATAAAGATTATGCAGTTCGGCGAGGGCAACTTTTTGCGCGCGTTCGTCGACTGGATTATTCAGAGCCTGAACGACGCGGGCGCGATTAACGCCAACGTTGCGGTCGTTCAGCCCATGCCCTTCGGCAGAGTTAAAGAGCTCGGCGAACAGGACGGACTTTACACCCTTCGCCTCGAAGGTATAGACAAGGGCGAAAAGGTAAAGTCGAGCCGCGTCATAGACGTAATAGGCGATTTAATCAATCCCTTCGAGCAGTACGAGCATTATCTTTCCTACGGCGAAAGCGAGGATTTGCAGATAATAATTTCCAACACCACCGAAGCGGGTATCGCGGTAGACCCCACGGACACCGATTTTACTCAGTGCCCCAAGAGCTACCCCGGCAAGCTTCTGGCGCTCCTTAAAAGACGTTACGACAAGTTCAAGGGCGACAAGTCAAAGGGACTTGCCATTATCCCCTGCGAGCTTATAGACGACAACGGCGACGAGCTGTATAGATGCCTTACCGAGCTTGCGAAGATAAACAAGATGGACGAAAAGTTCATAACGTGGATGCAGACCGCCTGCCACTATACCTCGACTTTGGTCGACAGAATAGTTCCCGGTTATCCGAGAGGAGAGATAGAGGCTATTCAGAAGGAGACGGGATATATCGACAACAACGTCGTTAAGGGCGAGATATTCCACCTTTGGGTACTCAAAAAGGAGCCTTACGTGCAGAAAGTCCTTCCCGCCGATACCACCGGACTTAACGTAATATTTGCGGACGACATTCATCCCTATAAGCAGAGAAAGGTTAAGATATTGAATGGTTCGCATACCGCAATGGTTCCCATAGCGTATCTTGCGGGCATAGACACCGTAGGCGAAGCGGTGAACGATGCCGTCATCGGCAAGTTCGTACACGACTTCGTGTTCGACGAGGTCAATCCCACGATTGCGCTTCCCCAGGACCAGATGGTTGCGTTCGCAAACTCGGTTATCGAGAGATATAAGAACCCGTTCATTCGTCACGAACTTATGTCGATTGCATTAAACTCGACCACCAAGTTCAGAACCCGTCTTCTGCCTACGCTCGAGGACTATATCCGCATCAAGGGCGAACTTCCCTGTCACTTATTGTTCGCGTTCGCGGCTCTCGTTACTTTCCATAAGGGAGTAAGAGGCAATGATAAGATTGCCTTGAACGACGATCCCGCATATCTCGAGCATTGGGCAAAGCTCTGGGCGGACTTCAACGGCGACTACGACGCGCTTGCAAAGGCGGCTCTTTCCTGGAAAGAGGCGTGGGGCATAGATATGAACGCTCTGCACAAGGATATCACGGCTACCGTGGCTAAGTATCTCAAAGCCATCGGCACCAAGGGTATGGCGGACGCGGTCAAGTGCTTTACCGACAACCATTCGGACGGCAAGTGCTGTAATTGTAAATAAATAAAAGGTGGCTGTAAATGGCTAAAAAAAGTATACTTATAAACCCCGCGGACAACGTGGCGGTTGCGCTCTGCGACCTTAAAAAGGGCGAAACCTGCGAGGGAGTTAAGCTCGCGGAGGACGTCACCAAGGGACACAAGTTTGCGCTCCGTCCGATAAAGAGCGGAGAAAACGTCATAAAGTACGGCGTACCCATCGCGCACGCCACGGCGGACATCGCCGTAGGCGAGTGGGTGCATACGCACAACGTCAAGACCAATTTAAGCGAAAATCTCGAATATGAATACAACCCCGTAAAGTGCGACTTAAAGCCTGCGAAGATGCGCAAGGTTACGGTCTATCCCCGTGCGGACGGCAACGTCGGCATCCGCAACGAGATTTGGGTAATTCCCATAGTCGGTTGCGTAAACGGACAGGCTAAGGAGATAGTCGAGACCTACAAAGCCGAATACGGCGAAGAGGGCTTCGACGGAATATTCACCTACACGCACCCCTACGGCTGTTCACAGCTCGGCGACGACCACGAGAGAACCAAGCTCATTCTTCAAAAGATGGTAAAGCACCCCAATGCGGGCGGCGTGCTCGTTTTAGGTCTCGGCTGTGAAAACAACCAGATGGACGCGTTCAAAGAGGGCTTGGGCAAGGTTGATAGCGACAGAGTTAAGTTCCTCGTCTGCCAGGAAGTTGAAGACGAGATTGCCGAGGGCGTAAAGCTCGTAAAGCAAATCGCCGAAACCGTAAAGAAGGACAAGAGGGTCGAAAAGGACGTCTCCTGCCTTAAAGTCGGCTTGAAATGCGGCGGCAGTGACGGCTTATCCGGCATAACCGCAAATCCGCTCGTCGGCCGTTTCTCGGACTATATCGTTTCGGTTGGCGGCACTTCGGTTCTTTCCGAAGTTCCCGAAATGTTCGGTGCGGAGCAACAGCTTATGAACCGTTGCAAGGACAGAGCAACCTTCGAGAAAGCGGTAAAGCTCATTAACGATTTCAAGGACTATTTCCGCTCCAACGGACAGCCCGTCGGCGAGAACCCCTCGCCCGGCAACAAGGCGGGCGGTATAACCACGCTCGAGGACAAGTCCTGCGGCTGTACGCAGAAATCGGGTTCGGGTCCCGTATCCGACGTAGTGTTCGACGACGGCTTCGTAACCGAGAAGGGCTTAAATCTTTTAAACGGACCGG
>CAYMUQ010000013.1:0-23589 GCA_964393805.1 uncultured Clostridia bacterium | reverse complement strand
AGACCCAAGTATTAAGCTTTGCTTAAAGATTAAAATTCAATAAAAAGAAGCGGCGCGTTGCAGTTGCAACGCGCCGCCTTTGCTTATATTGTCAAGAATTATTTGTTTCCGTATTTAGCCTGTAAATATTCGTGCATAGCGAACGCCACGCGCTTGGACTGTTCCGCCGCCTCGACGACAGTCTTTGCGCCCTTGACGACGTCGCCCGAAGCGAACACGCCCTCGCGGGTGGTCTCGCCGTTGTCGGCGATTTTCGCAAGTCCTCTTTCGTTGGTTTCGAGACCCTGCGTCTGGGTGAGTATAAGGTTCGAAGGTCTCTGCGAAATACAAATCATAACGCTGTCCGCCTCGATTAAAGAGGGAGTGTCGGACTGCGATACTATCTTGTGGTCTTCGTCGCAGACCGTATCTACGAACATAACGCCTTCGTCGGTGATTTCAACGGGCTGTTTGTTGTAGATAAACTCCGCGCCCTCGTACTCGGCGTATTCTTTTTCTTCCTTGCTCGCGCTGTAATTGTCGGTGCGGACGGTAATTTTTACGTCCTTTACGCCCATACGGAGCGCAGTTCTCGCAACGTCCATTGCAACGTTTCCCGCGCCGATTATAACCATCTTCTTGCCGAGCTGGTTGCGGTAGGCTTCTGGCTTTTCAAGGAAGTGTACGCCGTAGTGTACGTGACCCAAGGTCTCGCCCTTGATGTTGAGTGCGATGGGCCAGGTTACGCCCGTGCCGATAGAAATTGCCTTGAAGCCGTCGCGGAACAATTCCTCTATTCCGAACGCTTTGCCTATGGTTACGTTGAATTTAAGCTTAATGCCGAGGTGGAGCATAAGCGTCTTATACTTGTCGACGATAGATTTGGGCAGTCTGAATTCGGGTATTCCGAAGCGAAGTACGCCGCCTATGTCGCTCTTGCTCTCGAATACGGTTACGTCGTAGCCGAGCTGTGCCATTTTAATCGAAATGGTTATACCTGCGGGACCCGCGCCGACTACCGCGACCTTTATGCCGTTGCTCGGAGCTTTGGTAAGCTCGAGAGCGTCTATATATCTTTCGGATATGAAGTTTTCGATAGTCGAAATCTCGACGGGCTCGCCTTTAAGTCCGCGCACGCAGTGTCCCTGACACTGGTTGCCGTGGTTGCAGACTATCGAACAGACCACCGAGAGGGGGTTGTTGTCGAACAGCATTCTGCCGGCTTCGTCAATATCGCCCTTTAAAAAGGTGCGGATAAAGTCGGGAATGGGAGTGTTTATGGGACAGCCCGTTCTGCATAGGGGCTTTTTGCAGTCTAAGCAACGCTTAGCTTCTGCTATAACGTTATGTGCCATATATTACACCTCGCTTAAAGCGTTTTTAATTTTTTCAATCATTTGAGCGTATTCAGCGTCGGTTAAATACTTTTTCTGCGGGTTCATAGTAAACGTGCCGCCCCACTCGTCGCCGCCCTCGTATTTGGGGCAGAGGTGGACGTGCAGATGACAGCCCGTATCGCCGTACATACCGTAGTTCAATTTGTCGGGCTTGAACGCCGCGTGTATAGCCTTTGCCGCGCGCGTTACGTCCTCGAAGAATAAATTTCTCTCTTCGTCGGTTATGTTTACTATCTCGCTTACGTGGTCTTTATAAGCTACTATGCAACGGCCGGGCTTGCTCTGTTCTTTGAACAGAATAAGCGAAGAAACCTTAAGTTCGCAGATATAAATTCCGAACTTTTCCAGAAGCTCTCCGCGCATACAGTAACCGCAGTTCTTGTCTTTCATAATTATATACCTCTGACAATACTTTTAAACTGACTACAATTATATCACAGCATTTTTAACAATTCAATAGCAAATTCCAAAATTTTCCGCTTGCAAAAAAAGTCGCATTTTTTGTAATTAAAAATTATTATAGTTATGTAATAAATATTGCATTTTTCGTCACGGTGTGATAAAATTTTTCCGTAATGCGTAATAAACGCAAATATCTATAAGGAGAGGAATATGGAATACATACTCTTGATCATCGTAGGCATAGCGGTTATACTTGCGTGTGCCTGCGCCGCTCTCAACTATTTCACAACGAAAAAGTTGAAAGAGGGAACTGAAAGGATGCAGGAAATTGCGGCGGCAATCCGTGTCGGCGCAGGCGCCTTCATCAAGTACGAATACAAGATAGTTGCGATTATCGGTTCGGTAGTCGCGGCGGTTCTTGCAATATTCGTAAGCTGGATGACGGCATTAGCGTTCGTTATAGGCGCGCTCGTGTCGGCAGCCGCAGGCTTCGTCGGTATGAAGATAGCGACCTATGCAAACGTCCGCGTTACCAATGCGGCTAACGAAACCCGCGACACCGGCAAGACCTTAAAGGTCGCTTTCAAGGGCGGCTCGGTGATGGGTCTGTGCGTTGCAGGCTTCGCGCTTTTGGGCGCAGTCGTAGTGTTCGCCGTTTTCGGTATCGCGCTTCACCAGATAGGCGATATAGTCGGCGATACGCAGGCTATCAAGACCAACTGGACGGGACTTGAAGCAGGCTTTACTATGACCCTTTCGGGATACGCGCTCGGCTGTTCGATAATCGCGCTCTTCAACCGCGTAGGCGGCGGTATCTACACCAAGGCTGCGGATATGGGCGCAGACCTCGTCGGTAAGACCGAGGCTCACATTCCCGAGGACGACCCCCGCAACCCCGCGACTATCGCCGATAACGTAGGCGACAACGTAGGCGACGTTGCAGGACTTGGCTCCGACCTTCTGGAAAGCTTCGTTGGCGCAATGCTCTCGGGCGTAATTCTCGCTTGCGAAATGACTTTAAAGGGTATAATAATCGACGCGGAAGTTATGCGTAAACTGATGCTCTTCCCCATGGTATTTGCAGGTTGCGGTCTTATCGGTTGCGTAATAGGTATCTTCTATCTCTTATTGAGACCGCTTAAAAAGAATACAAACGTACACTTACAGCTCAATATCGCAACGTGGATATCGGCAGGCGTCTCCGTCGTGGGATGTTTCCTTCTAAGCTTCTTTATGTTCAACGGCGGCGAGTTCTCCGACGCCGTATTCAAGATGATAGGTTTCAGAGTAGGTAACTTATCGCCTTGGATAGCCGCGCTTTTGGGTATTGTCGCAGGTATCGTAATCGGTATGATTTCCGAGTACTACACGAGCTACGACCACAGGCCCACCAAGGGCATTGCAAAGGCTTCAAAGGAAGGCTCCGCGCTCACCATTACCGAGGGTATGGCAACGGGTATGATAAGCTGTATGCTTCCCGTAGTCGTTCTTGGTATTGCGATATTCGGTTCTTACTACGTATCCGGTATGTACGGTATAGCAATTGCGGCAATCGGTATGCTTTCGTTCGTTGCGGCAACGGTATCCGTAGACACTTACGGACCTATATCCGATAACGCAGGCGGTATTGCGGAAATGTCCTTCCTCGACCCCGAGGTTCGTGAAATAACCGACCAGCTCGATGCGGTAGGCAACACAACCGCGGCGATAGGCAAGGGCTTTGCAATCGGCTCGGCTTCGTTTGCAACCATATCGCTTCTTTGCTCGTATCTGTTCGCGTTCAACGTAATCGACGTTACCAGCGTAACCGCGATTGACGCGTGGGTTAAACAGCTCGTTCTCAACGTAATGAACCCCGTAACGCTTATCGGCGCCCTCATCGGCGCGGCTATACCCTTTATGTTCTCGGGTATGCTTATTCAGGCGGTTGCAAAAGCGGCAAGACATATGGTCGACGAGGTTCGCCGTCAGTTCAAGGAAATCCCCGGTATACTCGAAGGTACCGCAAAGCCCGACTATGAAACCTGTATTCAGATTTCGTCCAAAGGCTCGATTAAGGAAATGCGCGTTCCCTGCCTTATAGCGATAGCTATCCCCGTAGCAACCGGCTTTATCTTCGGCGCACAGTTCGTAGGCGGCTTGCTCGTAGGCGCGATTATCTCGGCTATAATGCTTGCGATTTACACCGGAAACGCAGGCGGCGCGTGGGATAACGCGAAGAAGTATATCGAGACCGGCGGCATTGCCGAAAAGGACGAAAACGGTCAGCCTTTGAAGGACGAGAACGGCAAGGTTATCAACGGCAAGGGCAGTGCGGCGCACGACGCGGCTGTCGTAGGCGATACCGTAGGCGACCCCTTAAAGGATACCGTAGGACCTTCGCTGGATATACTTATCAAGATTATGTCCACCATTTCGCTCGTAGTGGTAGTTCTCTTCAGAGATTACAACCTGCTCAGCGCTATCGGACTTTCAGTATAAAATCAAACGACGCTATGCGCCCGACGGACTTTTGACCGTCGGGCGCATTTTATTTCGTCTAAAATTCACAAAGCAGTTTTGACTTTTACAAATTTACATAATATAATAAAAGGGTTAAAATTGCCCAGAGCATATAAGGAGTGACCTTAATGAAGAAGAAATCAGTAGCGGCTGCGCTTGCCGCAGTCGCGCTTTCCGTGGGAGTATTTTCCGGTTGTTCGCAGGCGGTAGGCATAAAGTCGATAACCAAGACTTCTACCGAGGGGCTTGTGGACACTTACACGATAACCTATACCGACGGCACGACGACCACCTTCGAGGTAAAGAACGGCGCGGACGGCATAGACTCGGGAGTGAGCATAAAGTCGTTTACAAAAACGGGCAGTTCGGGTCTGACCGATTACTATACGGTGACCTTTACCGACGGCAGAACCGAGGTCGTGCCCATAACCAACGGCAAGGACGCGGAGGATATAACCATAAACGACGTATACGAGGAGTACAAGTCCCGTTACGGCGAGGATATGTCGTTTGCGGAGTTCTGCGAAAAGTATCTCTCGCTTGAAAATTCGGGTTCGGACGACGCGGTCAATTCGTGCCTTCTTTCGAGTATGAAAATATTCAGCGCGTTCACTACGACTAAATATTACTATAACCATTGGGGCGACATCGTAAATACTTCCAAGTCGTGCGCGGGGTCGGTAGGCTCGGGCGTTATATATAAAATGGAAGAGGACTATACCTATATTCTGACCAACTATCACGTGGTGTTCAACTCCAAGGCGGATATAACGTTAAGCAACGAAATACACGCGTTTATGTACGGCAGCGTTTCCAACCCCGTCAATGCGGGCGACAGATATACCTACGACGAATACGCGATAGAATGCGAGTACGTCGGCGGTGCGATAGATTACGACGTTGCGGTTATCAAGGCAAAGACAGATGACGTCAGGGCAATCAACCCGCAGGCTCAGCCCGTAAAAATCGCCGAGGATTACAGCGTCGGCGAAACCGTGTACGCAATCGGCAATACGAGCGACGAGGGTATATCGGTTACCAACGGTATAGTCAGCGTCGACAGAGAAGCTCTGCAACTCGACATAGACGGCACGGCACGCGTGTACCGTTCTCTCAGAACCGACGCAATGATATAGAGGGCAATTCGGGCGGCGGACTGTTTAACGGCAAGGGCGAACTCATAGGCATAAACCACGCGGGCGACACGAGCTTAAGCTTTATTAACTACGCCATACCTTTAAACGTATTCGTCCCCGTTGCGGACGAAATAATACACTACTCAAATACCGATAGCACGCTTAAAGGCACCAAAAAATTGGTTTTAGGCATAACCTCGGTTTCCGAAAATTCGCGCTTTATCTGCGACGGTACGACGGGTAAGGGAAGCATAGTGGAGGACGTTACCGTTTCCACGGTAGAGGCGTCAAGCCACGCGGCGGCGCTCGGTTTAAAGGTCGGCGACGTCATAAAGGCGGTTGAACTGAACGGAGTTACCTATAAAATTTCCCGCTACTTCGATATAAGCGACCTTTTGCTGAGGGTGCGTGCGGGTGACAGTCTGAAAATAAGCTATGAGCGCGGCGGCGTTGCCGCCGAGACTTCGGCTCTCGAAGTGACAGCGCAGAAGCTCACCTCCTGCACCTAATCAATTGGCGACAAAGTTTGTGATAACGCCGTAAAAAAATACTTTGCGTTTTTCAAGGTAATATGCTAAAATGGCTTTAATCCATTTAAAGCGATGGCGAAAGTTATGGAAAAAGAAAGAAAAACTCTCTATACGGCGGTACAGCCTACCAACAATTTAACCATAGGCAACTATCTGGGCACCATAAAAAACTGGGCGCAGTATCAAAACGAGTACGACTGCTTTTACGCAATGGCGGATATGCACGCTCTGACCGTGCGCCAGAACCCCGCGGAGTTGAGACAGAGAACCCTGGCTCTTGCCGCGCTCTTTCTTGCGTGCGGAGTTGACCCCGACAAATGTGCGCTGTACGTTCAGTCGTCAGTTCCCTGCCACGCCGAGCTTACCTGGGTACTCAACACCTTTACCTACGTCGGTGAAATGGAGAGAATGACCCAGTTCAAGGATAAATCGGCGCGACACGCAGACAATATCAATATGGGGCTTATGGACTATCCCGTCCTTATGGCGGCGGACATACTGTTGTATCAGACCGACGTCGTTCCCGTGGGGCTCGATCAGCGTCAGCATCTCGAAATTACGCGCGATATAGCCATACGCTTCAACAATATATATTCACCCACGTTTACCGTACCCGAAGGGCTTTACTTGAAGGTGGGCGCTAAAATCAACGATTTGCAGGACCCTTCCAAGAAAATGTCCAAGTCCGCGGAAAATCCCAACGGTTCTATCTTTATGAACGACGACAGGGATACGGTTATACGCAAGTTCAAAAGAGCGGTCACCGACAGCGGAAACGAAATTAAGTTCGACCCCGACGCAAAGCCTGGGGTGAGCAATCTTCTCACCATATATGCGGCGTTCTCGGGCAAGAGCGTACAGGAAGCCGAGAACGATTTTGCGGGTAAGGGATACGGCGAATTAAAGCTTGCCGTGGGCGAGACCGTCGCCGACAAGCTCGCTCCCGTTCAAAGCGAACAGGCTAAGATTTTAGCGGATAAAAATTACCTCTCCACAGTGCTTGCAAACGGCGCGGAAAAGGCTTACAAGACAGCCCGCCGTACGCTATCGAAGGTATATAAAAAAGTCGGTCTTTATCAGGGCTGATTATAAATTACGATGTTTGGATATATCAACCCCGACGCTCCTTATTTATTCAAAAAGGACGAGGAACTTTATAAAGCAATGTATTGCGGTATGTGCAAGTCGATAGGCAAGGGTTGCGGAAATTTCTGCAAGTCCGCGCTTACCTACGACGTTGCGTTTATGTCGGCAATACTTCACAATATGTCCAACTGCGACGTCAAGGTGGAAAAGCGCAGGTGCGCACTTCATATAAAGCGCAGGTTTATGGCGGTTCCCGACAATATATCTCTGCTCTTAGGCTGCGTAAACACCGCTCTTGCGTATTATAAGCTTTTAGACGACAAGCGCGACGGCGACAAGAAAGGACTGTTTGCCTTTATGTACAGACGGGGCTTTAAGCGTGCGCTCAAACGCCATCCGCAGGTTGCGGAAATAATTAGCGAGTGCCTCGAAAGTCAGAGGACGCTCGAAGAGCGCGGTTGCGCTATTATAGACGAGGCGTGCGAGCCTACGGCGCAGATGCTCAAAAAGCTCTCCGATTATTGCTTAAAGGACTATGCGACTGCGGAGACGGGTAAACTTTTCTACGACGTCGGTAAATGGATATATCTTGCGGACGCGTTCGACGACTACGACAAGGACGTCAAAAAAAGGCGCTACAACGTTCTGAAAAACGCGTTCGGCTGTGACAAAAAGTGCGACGCGGTGAGTAAGAATGCGGAAGAGATAAACTTCATATTCGATACGCTGTTTTCGGATATGCGAAGCAACTTGTCCGCCGTAAAATTTTATTATAACCACGACCTTACGGACAATATAATATTAAGGGGAATACCCATAAAGACCCGCGCACTTGTGTACGGCAAATGCGGGAAAGGTAAATGCAAAAATGAACAAACGCAATCTTGAAATTTTAGGGCTCGAAGAGGGCTGTACCTCCGAACAGATAAACGAGGCTTACGAGAAGCTCCGCGAAAAATACGGCGAAGAAAGGTTTCTGGACGGAGAGGCGGGCAACGAAGCGGCGCGTATGCTTACGAAAATAGGCGTGGCACGCGACGAACTGTTGTCCGAGCTTGCAGAGCTTCAAAATAAAGACGAGAACGGCGGCGAAGGTACCGCATATGCCCGCGTCGAAGAACTTATAAAGGCGGGAGATTTGCAGGAGGCGCAACGCCAGCTCGACCAATTCAACGAGAGAGGTGCGCAGTGGCACTATCTTCAGTCCGTGGTGTTCTACCGCAAGAACTGGATAAACGAGAGCAAGAAACAGCTCGAGATTGCTATGCACCTCGACGCCGAAAATCAAAAGTATAAGGACGCGTACAAGAAGCTCAACGAAAAGATAGAGTATGACAAAACGCGTCAGGGCGCCGCGCAAAACCAGAACGTTTACCAGGGTCAGACTATGAACAGCGCCCCCGACGACCAGATGGGCGGCGGTTTCTGTCAGTCCTGTGCCGAGTGCTGTGCGCTCAATATGTGTTTAAACTGTATGTGCAACGGCTGTTGCAGATGATAATTCTTTGATTATATGCGTCGCATTTCGGTGTCAGCCTGCGGCAACCCTCAGTCATTTACATCTTTGTAAACTCTTTCGGGTTTTCCTCACCTTCCTTGAACTGCTCGCATCTAATCAAAGGGCGTGGGTGTACCGCTCCTGCTCTTGCTTGCAACTATGCAGAGGAACGGGAAGGATAGGCGCCTTTATGGTTAAAATAATATGCCGAAAAAAAGAAATTCCAAATCGTTTGAAATAGCTCTGTCGGGAATATGTTGCGCGTTTGCGGTAACCTTTCTCGCGCTCGGCATTTTAAGCGGCTGGCTGCTTGCCACGGGATATTTTATCGGCGTAATCGCGCTTATGGTGCCGCTTGCCAAAGATTTTTATTTAGGCGATTTTCTCGCTTATATAGCAACCTGTATCCTCACGGTTATTATGGGTGCGGCGGCTAAGTTCTGGGATATAGTGCCGTTCGTTATGTTTTTCGGCATACACCCGCTTGTAAACGCACTGTTAAAGAAGAAAAACTTCAATATATGGCTGGGTCTTTTAATCAAAGCGGCATGGTTTGATTGTACGTTAATCGTGGGATATTACCTCGTTTACGGCGGCATTCTCGGCGGTTCGCTGTTCCCCGCGGAAGTCTACGATACGATAAATAAATACGTTTATCTCATTATATTCACCGTGGGCACCTTCTTAGGTGTTGTATACGATTTACTCATTACCAGATGCCAGCAGGCGATAAATATACTCGTAAAGAGAATTAAAAAATAATTATGGAAAAAAATGCGGAATACTTAGGACAGGTCCTCTCTCTCGGCACCGAGGGGGAGGGCATTATAAAATGCGGAGAGGTCACCACCTTCGTACCCTTCTGTTTAGAGGGGGAGACGGTCAGCTTCAAAGCGCTCAAAGTTTCGGGCGGAGTTGCCTACGGCAAACTCACCGAAGTACATACCGTATCGGAGGAGCGCGTTCATCCCGTCTGTCCTTATTTCGAAAAATGCGGCGGCTGTCAATTACAGCACGCGTCCGAAACCGTACAGCTCAACTTTAAAAGACAGTTGGTCAAAAACGCTCTGAAAAAGATTGCGGGGATAGACGCCGAGGTTGAGCCTACTGCCTCTGCGGGAGCGCAGTACGGATACAGAAACAAGCTGGCAATACCCGTAGGCACGGGGGAACACGGCGAGACGGTAACTGGCTTTTTCGCGCCCCGCTCTCACCGCATAGTGCCTATAAAAGAGTGCGCTCTGCAAAAGAATTGGTCGGGTAAGCTTCTGTCGGCTCTGACCGAATTTATGAAAGTTAGTGGCTTAAAGGGCTACGACGAGGTTAATAAAAAGGGCGACGTCCGTCATCTCGTAGCGAGGGAAATCGAAGGCAAGCTTATAATAACGGTAGTCGCGGCTTCGATAATTTCTCTGGACGAATTTGCTCAGAGGCTGGACAAGCTTTTTAAAAAATACAGCCTGTGGCTCAACGTCAACGCGTCCCCGTCCAACGTCATTTTCGGCAAAGAGTGGCGGTTATGCCGCGGCGTGGGCTTTATAATAGGTGAGGATTGCGGCATAAAGTTCAAGGCGGGAGCCAACACGTTCGTGCAGGTAAACGACGGGGTGCGCAGTCTTTTGTATGCGGCGGTCAGAGACGAAGTCAAGGATAAAAACACCGTTGCGATAGATTTGTACAGCGGCGGCGGTATGCTGACCGCTATGCTTGCGAAGTCGTGTAAGGCGGCTTACGGAATAGAGATAGTAGAGGAAGCCGTCCGTTGCGCGGACGAGCTTAAAACTCTAAACGGACTTGAAAACAAGATGTTCAATACCTGCGGTACGGTCGAGGACGGACTCGGCGGAGTATTGCAAAAAACGGAGGGTTCGCTCCGCACGATAGTGTGCGACCCGCCGCGCAAGGGTATGGACAGAAAGGTTGTTGATGCGGTGCTTAAAAGCGGCGCAGAAAAGGTGGTGCTCGTGTCTTGCAATCCCGCAACGCTCGCGCGGGACGTGGGGCTTTTGTGCGGGAGTTTAAAGGTGGTGGACGGACAGATAGTCAAAAACGCAGATTACAGCGCGGGAGGTATAGAGGGTTATTACCGAATTTGCTCCGTAACGCCGTTCGATATGTTCCCGCAGACCAAACACGTTGAGACGTTGGTTGTTCTTTCCCGAAAATAACAATCTGCTGATATTAAACAGCGTATTTTATTGTAAATTATAAATAACAAGGAGAAAAATATTATGCCTTTTATCGACAGTAAATTGACCGTAAATATTACGGAAGAGAAGAAGGAGAAAATAAAACAAAAGCTTGGCAGGGCAGTATCGCTTCTTCACAAAAGCGAGGCGTATCTGATGGTGGGCTTCCAGGAAGGTTACGATCTTTATTTGGGCGGCAAAAGACTTGAAAAGGGTGCTTACGTCGAGGTAAGCCTTTACGGCAGTGCGCCGTCTTCCGAATATTCCAAGATGACCGGGGAGATCTGCCGCATTCTCTCTGAGGAGGCGGGCATACCTGCCGAATGTGTCTACGTTACCTATCACGGATTGAACGATTGGGGCTGGAACGGCTCGAATTTCTGATGTACAGGTATTGCGGTACTTTCACAGGTTATTAAATAAGTCATATATAAAATAGGTAAAGCCGCTACGCGAAGTAGCGGCTTTTTTACGGTAAAAATCTGCATTCTTGCCGTAAATTGACAAAGCATAAATAATTTTTATACATTATATAAATATTTTTTGCATAAACGTTGCAAATCAACTTTAAAATGAATTGACATTATAGGACATTTTATATTATTGTATATATATTATAAGCGTCACTATAACTTTTTGCGGAAAATTTTGTTATAATAAGCAAAATTTAGCATATTGCGAAGAGGAAATTCCTGCGATCGGGGACGTGGATAACGCCCGAAAAGTGTAAAAACAATTGAACGCTTTTCAGAAAATTACTATATTCTTATAATATTTAGGTAGTGTTTTCGGGTATCGGAATTGTTATATGCGGGATTTAAAGGGTTTTGTGTTTATACAAAACAATGAATTTATAAATTTATACATTTTCCGTGAATAATTCATTTTGCGGAGAAAGTGATTTAAATTAGTAAGCAAACTCATACGGAGGTAATTTATGAGTAAGAAAAGACGGATGATAGTAATTGCCGGTTTGGTAATGGCGATGACGTCGGCTACGGTTCCGGCTATGGTGATGACCGGCTGTAACAAGCAGACTACGCCTGCCAAAAAGCAGATTACGGGCGAGTACTACGACGAGACTGACAATTTCATTTTGCAGCTCTTTGAAACAGACTATACTTACGTGATATACGTCAACGGAGTAAAGACAGAGGGTAATTATACCTACAAGGGTAATACTCTTACGCTTACGGTCGGCGGAAACACGGTAATTGCCCAGGTAGACAAAAATAAGGAAAAAATAACTTTAACCTACGGCGATAAGGATTATAATCTTAACAAGACGGACATAAGGACGCTCAGCTTCGATACCGACGGCGCGGCGGCTATAGACAGTCAGCTCGTTGCGAACGGCAAGAAGGGTGTTTGCCCTGCCGAGCCTTCCAAGTCCGGATATCTCTTCCTCGGCTGGTATGAGAGCGATAAGAATACGCCGTTCGATTTCAATGCGGCGCTTACCGAAAATAAGACCGCTTATGCAAAATTCGTTCAGATAGACAGTAACGTACAGAACTTTACCGTAACCTTCGACGCGGGAGAGGGCGCGACCCTTGCGCAGACTACGGCTACCACGGTAAACGGAAAACTCTATAAGCTTCCCGTTCCCGTAAAGTCGGGTTCGACCTTCGTCGGCTGGTGGGTCAGCCACTACGGCACGGCGGAAAAGCTTACCTACAAATATAACGAGCAGGTTCTTAAAGAGGACACGACTTTATATGCGGTTTGGGATACCGACCTTAACGGCGCTCCCGCAGTTTCGGTTACGTCGAGCGGCGTGACCTGGAGCGCGAGCGGCGTTGCCAACCAGTACACGGTTGTAATTTATGATACTCAGAACGTGAAAGTTGTAGACACTACTAAGGGCTCGACCTCTCACGACTACGACTTTACCACCAAAGACGCGGGCGACTATAAGGTTGAAGTTACGCTCAACGGCAAAACCACTACGGTTTACTTCAAGAACAAGGCGCTCGACAAGGTAGGCGGTTTCTCGTACGAGGGCACGACCCTTACTTTCAACGCGGTTGAAGGCGCTACCGATTATTATATAACGGTCGAGTGTGGAAACGCGGCACACGTACATACCGACGTTCACCTCACCGAAAGAAGCTACGATTTCTCTGCGTGCGAGATGAAGAAGGGCGGTATCAAGTTTACCGTCAAGGCGAGCGCGGATGGCTACGTCACCTCTTCGGCTGAATACACGGTAGAGAAAAATCTTGCGAACATCACCGGACTTACGGTAGATAAAGAAACCGAAACGCTTAAATGGAACGCGGTAGAAAACGCTACCTCGTACGACTTGGAGATAAAGAACGGCGGACAGACCAAAACTTTTACCTTAACGGAAAATTCGTACGCACTTAAGTTCCTTACGGGCGAGATTTCTTACAAGGTTACCGCAAAGGCTCACGGATTTAATCCCTCCGAAGCCGCAAGCGACACTTACAACAAGACGTCGCTTCCTTCGCCTACCAACCTTACGCTTATCAAAGATTATCTCAAATGGGATCCCGTAGACGGCGCCGATAAGTATCTTGTAAGCGTAAACGGCGTTACAGCCGAAGTGGAGGATACTAAGTTTACAACCGGCAGCCCGTTGTTTGCGGGCGCGACAGGTACGACGTTTACCATCTACGTCACCGCACTCGGCGAAACCGCCGACAAAAACTCCGTTCAGTCCGACAAGTTCGAGGCGATAAGCGGCTCTATGGGAAGCGTTTCATACGGCGCAAACACCGTAAGGTGGAGCGGCGTAATAGGCGCGGTTAAGTACGGAGTTAAAGTCAACGGAGGCGCAGAGCAGATAGTAGAGGACGCAAACGAGCTTAAAGTAACCCTTACCAAGAAGGGTGCGAACACGATTTACGTCCGTTGCTATGATTACGATAATACTCCCTCGGAATGGGTATCTACTAACGTATCCGCGTTCGAAATCAAGTTCGATACTCTCGGTGGTTATAACATCGGCGGTACGTCGGCAGAGACGCTGAGTTTCTTCGTTGCGGACGGAGACGAGCTGACCCTTCCTACGACCGTATTGAAAACGGGCTACACCTTCCAGGGCTGGTATCCGACTGCGGGCGGCGCGGCTGACGGTGGACAGCAGTACGGCGCGACTGCGAAGTTTACAAAAGATACTACTATTTACGCATACTGCACAGGTAACAAATATACAGTTACTCTTGCCGCGACGGGCGGTATTCTTCCCGACGAGAAGACCGAGTACGAAGTTACGTTCGGTTCGCCGTTCGAGCTTCCAGTGCCCGAACATCTGGAAGGCACGCTTGCATTCGGCGGCTGGTATGCGGAATATAATGACCCGAACAGTGTGCATTACAGCAATGAGGACGGTACGAGCGCAGGCGTCTGGAACGTTCCCAACGACGATGCCGTTCTTTATCCCGTCTGGGTCGATATATTCGAGTTCGAGGAAGTAACCGATGCCGCGACGCATCAAAAATATTATACCGTTTCGGGACTGCCTTCGCTGTTGAGAGTATCGCACGCAAAGGTTCCCGCATATTACAAAGATTTACCCGTAAAAGAAATCAACGGTAACTGCTTCCTCGATTGCGTAAATCTCAAGAAAATCGAAATCCCCGATACGCTTACCAAGATTGACTTCGGTGATTACGGCTATAATGCGGCAGGCTCCGCATTCTCGAAATGCGCGAACCTCGAAGAAATAGACGTATATCACGTAGAAGGCAATAACGACGTAACGTTCTTCTCGGTTGACGGTGTTCTTTACAGCCGTATAAGCGAATCGGGCAACGAGGCGCAGGTCGTTTACTGTCCTCACGGCATCACGGAAACGCTCAATATAGCCAGTGAGGTCGGCGGCACTGTAGGCGGCGACGATATCGGCACTTTCGTAGTAACCACTATATCCGTAAACGTATTGAAAAACGGTTATTTCAATAAAGTATATATCCCTTCGACCGTAACCGAAATAGGCGCCTCTGCTTTCGAGTCCTGCTACAATCTCCAATCCGTGGTATTCCTCGCACCTTCCGAGGACGAAGAGGCGGCGCCTCTCAACATCAGCGGCACCGCGTTCTCGAGCTGTAGCAAGCTTAAGAGCGTCACGTTCCCCAAGCGTCTTGCTTCGTTTGACCGCAATATGTTCGACGGGGCAACCGCGCTAAGTTCCGTTTACGTCAGCGACGAAGAGGGATTAGACGGCGTAGGCGACAATTACTCGTCCGTCAACGGCTTGCTTTGCAATGCGGCGCAAAATAAAATAATTTTCGCCGGCAGAGGCGTAGGCGATGAAGAGGGCAACTTAACCATACCTGCGGGCATTACGACTATCGGCGAGTATGCGTTCTATAACTGCCTTAAAATTAAAAATCTTACCATACCCGCTTACGTGACGAGTATAGAGCAAAAGGCGTTTATGCTCAGTCCCAATATCGCATCTATAACTTTCGAGGGCGACGAGTTCAGCGAAGACCTTGAAATAGGCGAGTATGCGTTCTGTTCGACCAGCGTCGATAAAAAATACGCAAATACTCCTCACAATACGGGTCTTAAGGAAATTACCCTTCCCGCAAACCTTACAAAGCTGGGTGTGGGTGCATTCGGCGGATGTGAAATAAATACCGTTACGGTAAATTGCGACCGCACGCTCGCCGCTAACGCATATGCGGCAGGCGCATTCGAAGTGCATGTATCCGCTATCAATCTCGATATATCTTCATACGTTACCAGCGTAAAACTCGGCAAGAATTGTCCTGCAATTTCGGTCGGCGGTATTTTCGGCGGCAAGGTGAAAACGGTAGAGGTGCACCCCGAAAACGAGCATTACGTCTCGGAGGATGGCGTTCTCTACAATAAGGCGATAACGTCTATCGAATACTTCCCGATCGGAAAGAGCGGTCCGTTCGAAATACCCGACACCATAACCAGCATAGGCGCGGGCGTTTTCAAAGACAGAAAAGCGCTCACTTCCATTACTATCCCCGGCGGCGTAACCTCTATCGGCGAAGGCGCGTTCCAGAATTGTACTATGCTCGAAGAGGTAGTATTTAAAGACGGTACCGCAGATTTGACGATAGGCAAAGACGCTTTCAACGGCTGTTGGTGCGAGCAATTTACTTCGATAGAAATACCCGCACGTTGCAAGTCTATAGGTCAGGCTGCGTTCAAGGACAGTTACAGTCTCGCAACTATAACTTTAAACGAGGGACTTACACAGATAGACGACGAAGCGTTTATGAACTGTTACGCTCTGACGGAAATCACAATTCCGGCAACCTGCTTGAAGGTTGGTAAATACAATAACAAGGACGTATTCCAGAGTTCGGACGTGTTTAATATGGTCGTAGAGTCCTGGTCAACCAGATTTAGTATGCTTACGGCAATAAACGTAGCCGACGGCAACACGGCTTTCAAGTCGGTGGGCGGCGTATTGTATCTGCTTAACGGTACGAATGCAGAAACGCTCATCGTATGCCCTGCGGCTAAGGTGGGCTCCGTAGAAATAGCGGCGACGGTAAAGACAATCAAGGCAAAGGCTTTCCAGAATACCAGAAACCTTACCGAGGTTACTTTCGCAGACGGATTCTCGGGCACAGGCTTCAAAATAGAAGAAAACGCGTTTACCAACAGCAGTATAACCAAAATAACTCTTCCTGAAGGCATTACCGAGATAACCCAGGGAATGTTCTCTAAATGTTCGACGCTCGAAGAAATAGTCATTCCCACTACCGTAACAATGATTCGTAGGCAGGCGTTTAACGAGTGTACAAATCTTTCGAAACTTACCTTTACCCCTGTCAAAGAGGGTGACGAGGCACAACCTCTCGTAATCGATACCTGCACTGCCAGTGGGGCTGTAAACTACAAATGTAGTAGCCTTAAAGTATTAAAATTACCCGAAAGAACGACGGAAATCGGCAACTACGCATTTGCCGGTTATTACGCAGGCGGACAGTATGCAACCAATGTTCCCGGATATCTTGAAGAGGTTACGTTGCCTTCTACCCTTACGAAATTAGGCAATTATGCGTTCTATAAAAACCATAACCTCTGGAAAGTAACCTTTACCGACGCAACGACCGCGCCGACAGAGGGTATCCTTACGATAGGACAAAACGTTTTCAGCGGCAACCAGGGCTATTGCCGGATTACCGATATAAAGTTGCCGAACACGCTTAAAAAGATCGATAACAATGCGTTCTCTAATGCCGGCCCGTTCGAAAGCATAAATCTTCCCGCCAATCTGGAAACTATAGGCACCTCTGCGTTCAGCGGACTTGCAAATCTCAAAAACGTTGTTATAGCCCAGAATTGCAAGCTCAAAGAAATAGGCAAATCTGCGTTCAGTGGATGCAAGGGTATAAGTACTATGGACTTTACCAAGCTTTCTTCGCTCGAAACGATAGGCGATACTGCGTTCTATCAGTGCGTAAATTTACCTTCGGTGAATTTGACCGGCTCGAAAGTAACGAATATCGGCGCGCAGGCGTTCTGCGAATGTTCGAGTTTAACTTCGGTTACTTTACCTTCGACTATAGTTAATCTCGGCGACGCTGTTAACGCTCTTAAAGCTACTGCACCCGCAAATGCCAGCAATGCCAGCTACGGCGCGGTATTTAAAGATTGCGTTAAGTTAAGTTCGTTAACCTTCCTTACGAGAGCTAAAAAATACGACGCGGAAGGCAATCCAATCGACGACACCGACACGGAAACCGCGGTAGCCAAGACCGAGCAGGTAAACGATTTGGCTTTCATAGGATACCGTTGCTTTGCAAACACCGGGCTTACGGGTATAAGCATACCTATAAGTACCGAAGACAGCGTCAATATCGCAGGCGGTTACCAGTTTGCAAACTGCAGCTCGCTTGGAACCATAAAGCTGTCGCGTTCGGTTGTAAACCTTACCAACCTGTTCGGCGAGTGTACGTCTTCGTATAAGATTCAAATCGCTGCAGACAGCCCGTTAAAGGAATCTGCGGCAGAAAACGAACCTTTCGTCACGAGCGGAAACAGAATTCTGTACAGTCTCGACGCCGTTCCCACGAAGAAAGACGAAAACTATCCGGACGGCGGCATATACGATTTGTCGAAGACGAATTACGAGCAGATAAGTGCACACGCGTTAGAAGGACAGAGCCGTATCAGGAAAATTATACTTCCCGCTTCACTGCAGCAGATAGACGAGTATGCGTTTGCCAACTGCCGTCTGCTCGAGGAGGTAATATTCTCCGAAGGTTCGTTATTGACAAGAATATCCGCCCATGCGTTCGACGGGTGTACCTCTCTCAAGGAAATAACAATTCCCAACTCGGTAGAGTTTATAGGCGAAAGAGCGTTTGTAAACTGTATCAACCTCAAAGAGGTGTCCGTCGGTACTTCCTCCACAAGCAAATTGACGGAGATAGAAAAGAAGGCGTTCCAGCAATGCAGAGCGCTTACCGACGTAACCATCTACGCAAAGATCACGCTGCACGAAAGGCTGTTCGACCAGTGCGCTTCGCTCAGTACGATAGTTCTCAACGACGAAATTACGGATATTGAGGAATACGTCTTTAACGGCTGTAAATCTCTCAGTACGATGAAGGTCTTAAAGAACGGCGTAAAGACGGGTGCCGACAACGTGGTAACGTTGCCTTCCAAATTAATCGGTTTGGGCCGCAAGAGCAGTGCCGCTTCATTCTATTACTATCAATACGGTGATACCTTCGGCGGCTGTTCTTCCATAACCAAAGTCGTAGCTCCCGAGGGACTTGAATACATTGGTACGGGAGCGTTCAGAAACTGTTCCAGCCTTGCTACGTTTACTTACGTCGACGGTACTACCGGCAATGAAGCCTGCGGCAAAAACGAGTTTTTACTTCCCGACGCCATTAAGTCCGTCGCTTGTAATGCGTTCGACAATACCGGCGTCGTAACCGTCAAGCTCGAAAACTTAGGCGATTTCAGCACCAAGAGCACCGTAAACGTGAACAATCACTATAACGGCAACTCTTCAGGTGAATACGGCTATATGTTCGCTAACTGTGCAAACCTCGAAAAAGTCACTTTCTCTAAGGCTTTGAAGCAGTTATATAAAGGAATGTTCTACAAGTGCCCCTCGCTTAAAACAATCAATTATTATGACGAGGAAGCCAAAGAGTACGTCGGTGAAGAAAACGAGGGTACTTTCTGGGAGGGACTTGTTTTCCTGAATTACGACAGCGCCGGCAAGGGTACCTTCGAGGGAAGCGGACTTATTAAAATTATCATACCTGCTTCACTCAGGACTATAAATACCTCGGCGGCTACCAGCACCGTAACGAGCGCACCGTCCAGTAAGACGAACACTTTCAAGGACAGCGTAAATCTGACCACGGTAGTTATGACGAAATATACCTACTGCATAGGCGGTTACGTATTCGACGGTTGTACCAAGCTTAAAAATATCGTGGTACTCGACGATGACGACGAAACCGCAGAGACCGAAAAGACTGCGGATTTGGCGACGACGTCTTCGCTCACGCTCAAAGAGTTCGAGAGCGCGACGCTGGTTGCGAGTGATACCGAAGAAAAGCTCACATGGACGTCGGGAGACACGGCTATAGTGACGGTAGACGAAAACGGAAAGGTTTCGGCTGTTTCCGCAGGTGTGGCGGTAATTACCGTAACTTCCGAGGACGGAAGCTACACGAAGACGTTTACCGTAGCGGTAGAGGAAGTAGTAACCACCCTTCCTTCGACTTTGGCGGTAATAGGACAGTACGCCTTCCAGAATACGGGCATTACCAAGCTCGTGCTTCCTTCGACGATTATCAACCCCAACACCATCGGCGAAAAGGGCGGTAACGTTTCCGCATGGAATATAGGTACTTATACGTTCGCGGGTTGCGAAAAGCTCACAGAAGTAGAGTATGGTTACAACATTGCAACCGTAAACTATATGTTCCAGAAATGTACTGCGCTCGAAACGATAACGCTCTCAACCTCCGTAACCTCGTTCGGTACTTATACCTTTGACGGTTGTACGAGTCTTAAGACTATCAACGTAAGCGGTGCTGAAAGTAACGAAGAGAACACGGCAAACCTTTCGAATATCGGCACGTTTGCAGACTACGCATTCCAGAATTGCACCTCGCTTGAAAAAGTAATTCTCAAAAACAGCGCGGTAAGCTTGGCTAAGGACAGCACGTTCAAGGGTTGCTCGTCTCTTGCGACAATCTATACGCTCGGCGACGACGATAACAACAAAGCGGGCAGGGCGAACCTTTCCAAAATAACCACGGCGGGAACCAGCGCTTCCTACGACGAGTTCTTCAGCGGATGCGCGTTTACCGAAGTTTATATGCCGGTGCTTACTACGGGCGGTTACAATATGTTTAAGAATTGTACCGACCTCGAGACTGTAATTATTCCGGAAGGACTTACGAGTATAAGCTACGGTATGTTCGACGGATGCAGTAAGCTAAAAACCATTTACGTCAATTACCCCATACCCGTCGACGAAGAAGGCGAAGAGGGTGAAGAAGGCGAGGAGAAGCCCGAGGTAACGATAGAGGACTTAGGCAAGAACACCGCGAACGCCGCCAACCTTTCGAATATCACCGCGTTTGCAAACAACGCATTCGACGGTTGTACGTCGCTTACCACGTTAATTCTCAACGAAAATCTTACCTCTATCGGCAGTTATGCGTTCGCAGGAACGGGTATTACCGAGTTCGAAGTCGGCAAAAATATCGAGACCTTGGGTTCGGGCGCGTTTGCAGGTTGCGATATCACCGCGTTTACGGTTGCCGAGGGCAACGAGGCGTTTACGGCTGTTAACGGCGCAATATATACTGCGGACGGTAGTTACCTCATCGCGTTCCCTGCGGGATATGCGGGTGAATTCGTTCTTGCCGATGGCGCTCTGGGCGCATACGACGGCGCACTCGACGGTTATCACGGCGCAACAAAGTCGTTCACTCTTCCCGTAGTGGAGGAACTGCCCAAAATGTCCGGACTGCTTGCGAAGTCGGGTATTGTTAACTTGATTATACCCGAGGGCGTAGTGACTATTCCCGACGAAGCGTTTAAGGGCATCACCACGTTGGAGAGCGTTACGATACCTTCAACCGTAACCTCGATAGGAAAGGGAGCGTTTGCGGACTGCGTATTGCTTGAAACGGTTACGTTCACCCCTGCCGCGGCAGGCGAAAAAGAAGTTGCCCTTACGTTTGTTAACGGTACAAGCGTCACCGACGGCGTATTCTCCGGTTGTAAGGCTCTTAAGAATTTCGTAGTTCCTGCGAGGGCTACGGCAATAGGCGCGTATATGTTCGCCGATCTGGAACTCGAGAGCGTAACGTTGCACTCCAAGCTTACGGCAATAAACGCAAATGCGTTCCTGAACTGCGATAAGCTCGTTACCGTCAACTATAAAGACGCGGCGACCGGCGCGGTTGTAGGCGAAACCGGCAATATTACGCTTCCTACGGGATTAGTAACGCTTGCCGACTATGCGTTCCGGAACTGTACTTCGCTCAATCCCGCGAAAATCATTATCAATATGGCTGAAGGCGGCAGTGTGGGCATCGGTATATTCATGGGATGTACGGGCTTTAAGCAAGTATCCCTCGAAGGCAATCTGTCTATCATATCGGAGTATATGTTTAGGGACTGCTCGGGAATGACCTCGCTCGACGTCAAGGCGCCTGTTAACACGATGGTAGGTCAGGCGTTCGACAGTTGCTCGGCTCTTGCAAGTCTCACTCTTCCCCAAACCTTAACCACTATCATCAGAGGTGCCGACGGATATAACGTCCACGTATTTGCCGGCTGTACTTCGCTTAAAAATCTCGTAATTCCGTCGTCGTTAGTGACGTTTACCGGCGGATACGAAGAGGGCGATACTTCTGCAATCAGTACGTTATATAGAAACGGTATATTCAACGGCTGGAAGTCCGATCAGGTCGTAACGATAAAGTGCAAAGCGCTCGATAGAATTTATTGGCTGAGCTTCTTTGGATACGATACCGACGCAACTATCCGCTTCGAGCTTGACGAATCCGAAAAGGAAACCGAAATGGAAGACTACGTAGCGGACGACAGTGACGAGGACGGCTCCGAAAACAATTGAGCTTAGAACAAAAAACTAAATAAAAGACAGGCGGTCCGCCGAGGGGTTCCTCGGTCGGACCGCTTTTTTTAAGTATATTTTATACAAACATATTAATTGTAATAATTTAACAGGCTAAAGTGACTTTACATTTATAAAATTTTCATATATAATAATAAAATGCCAAGATATCAGTATGGCGTACTATATTCACTTTGCAAAGAATTGTAAAAATTTAAGGATAACCGGCTATGGACGAAATTTTTAAGAAATTCTATTCCCGATTAAAAAAGGAAGGAATGCTGAAAGCGGCGTTGTGCGCGGTGGCGGTAAGCTTCGGCGTGCTGGCGGTAACCGCGTTTATCTGCTGGATGACCGCTTTTACCCCCGTATGGATATGTCCCGTGACCTTTGCAGTCAGCGCAGGGCTGTCGTTTACGCTGTTCTACTTTCTTATGTTCCGTCCCGATTTCAAGACGACGGCTGCCCGAATTGACGCTCTCGGTCTCGACGAAAGAATGATAACAATGTACGAGTATGCGGACAGCACTTCATTAATGTCTGAATTGCAGAGGACGGACGCGGCGCAGAAGGCCGAAAAGGTCAACGCGAAAATGCTTAAATTTTGCGTGTCTGCGCTGATTATTTCCCTCGCCGCTGTCGGCTTTGCGGTCGGTATTACTTTTCTGACGGTGGATACTCTCAGCGAGGTCGGCGTAATCAAGAGCGGCAAAGAGCTGTTCGAAGAAATGGCCAACCCTCCCGCGAAATACAATCTTACTTATAAAGTTACGGGCGAGGGTACTATTTACGTTCCAGAGAGCAAACAACGCGACGTATCAAAAGAAATCGAAATGACGGTAGAAAGCGGCGGCCAGGGACAGTTGGTTCGCTCCTCTCCCGACGACGGATGGTTTCTTGCGGGTTGGAAGTTAAACGAGGATAATTACGTTATGCTCGACGATTACAGGTGCGACGTAAACGTCACGGAGTCGGCAACCATAACAGCTATTTACGAACAGCTCGAAGCGCCCGTACCCGATAGCGGACCTACGGGGCTCGTAATGGGCGGAGGCTCGGGCGGAGGCTCGGGCGGAGGCGGTGCAGGTACGGGTATTTACCGTCCCGAAGCGAATTACGTCTTTAACGGCAGTACGCATTATAAAGACACTTATGCCAACGACTTTGCGGACGCCATGCGCGAAGTGGAGAATAACGACTCTATATCAAAGGACGAAGCAGAACTAATAGGCGATTTCTTCGATACTATCGCACCTTAACGGAAAATATAAACACTTTTTAAAGAGGAATATTATGGATATTGAAAAGAACATAAAACAATTCGGCGAACAATGCGCTAAAATTTTCGAGCAGATTTCACGCGACGTTATAGGTCAGAAAGAGGTCGTGCAGAATACCGTAATCGCTATGATTGCGGGCGGCAACGTACTTTTGGAGGGCGTTCCCGGCGTAGGTAAAACCAGACTTGTAAGAACGTTGGGCAGGGTGTTCGATTTACCCTTCTCGAGAATACAGTTCACGCCCGATCTGATGCCTGCGGACGTCACGGGTACCAATATAATAGTTAAGGACGAAAAGGGTAATTCGTCATTCAGCTTCCAGCCCGGTCCCGTATTCAGCAACATAATACTTGCGGACGAAATCAACCGTGCCACGCCCAAGACGCAGTCGGCGCTTCTTGAGGCGATGCAGGAGCATAAGGTTACGGTTATGGGCGTTTCCCGTCAGCTCGAAGAGCCGTTCTTCGTACTCGCTACGCAGAACCCCATAGAGCAGGACGGTACTTA
>CAYMUQ010000012.1:0-24536 GCA_964393805.1 uncultured Clostridia bacterium | reverse complement strand
GGCAAGGTCTACGCTGTCCGCGGGAGTTCCGAGTATTTTTATACCCTTTTTGTCGAGATAAGCGCAAAGCTTTATCGCCGTCTGTCCGCCGAAGGTTATAACTACGCCGTAGGGCTTTTCCACGTCGATAACGTTTTGAACGTCTTCGGGGGTAAGGCTCTCGAAATACAGTCTGTCCGCAGTGTCGAAATCGGTCGAAACCGTTTCGGGGTTGTTATTTATTATGACTACTTCGTAGCCAAGTCTCTTCAACGCCCATACGCAGTGAACGGACGAATAGTCAAACTCTATACCCTGTCCTATTCGTATGGGACCTGAGCCTATAACTATTATTCTCTTCTTCTTATTTTTTCTGCTCTCCGCAACGTAAGGCGCCGCTTCGTCGTGCTCTTTTTCGTCGTAAGTCGAATAGAAATAAGGCGTTTGTGCCGAGAACTCAGCGCCGCAGGTATCGACCATTTTGAACGCGCAGTTTAAATGTGTAGGCAAAGCACATCCCGAGATTTTTTCAAGCTCTTTATCGGGATAGCCGAGTTTCTTACCCTGCACGTACTGCGCCTTGGTAAGTTTAACTCCTCTTATCGAGTTTTCATAATTTATAAGGTTCAAAAGTTTATTGGTGAACCATCTGTCGATTTTGGTTATTTCGAATATCTCGTCGGGAGTAATTCCGCGTTTTAACGCCTCGTACACGACGAACAGTCTTTCGTCCGTAAGCTCGTGCAATTTAGCGCGAATTTCCTCATCGGTAAACGCCGCCATCTTGGGCATATTCAATGAGCCGAGAGAAATTTCCGCACCTCTGACCGCCTTCATTATAGCCATTTCGAAGCTGGTACCGATAGCCATTACTTCGCCCGTAGCCTTCATACGAGTACCGAGATTTCTCTTCGCATAGAGGAATTTATCGAAGGGCCATTTGGGGAATTTGATTACTACGTAATCAATCGTGGGCTCGAAAGCCGCGTAAGTCTTACCGGTTACGTCGTTCCTTATCTCGTCGAGAGTGTATCCGAGCGCAATTTTAGTCGCAACTTTCGCTATGGGGAAACCCGTCGCTTTTGATGCGAGCGCTGAAGAACGCGACACACGGGGATTGACTTCGATTACCGCATATTCGAAGCTGTTCGGGTCGAGAGCAAACTGACAGTTACAACCGCCCTCGATGCCTAATTCGGATATTATGTTCAGCGACGCCGAACGCAACATCTGATATTCCTTGTCGGAGAGCGTTACAGCGGGCGCTATAACTATGGAGTCGCCCGTATGTATGCCGACGGGGTCAACGTTTTCCATCGAACATACGGTTATAACATTGCCTTCGCAGTCGCGGATAACTTCAAATTCTATTTCCTTCCAACCGCCGATAAACTTTTCGATAAGCACCTGCGTAATGGGTGAAAGCAAAAGTCCGTTGTGAGCGATGAGCCTTAATTCCTCTTCGCTGTAAGCAACGCCGCCGCCCGCACCACCGAGAGTGTATGCAGGACGGACGATTACGGGATAACCGCCTATTTTTTCGGCAATCGCCACGCATTCGTCAACGGTATAAGCTATATCCGAAGGAACGACCGGCTGATTAATCTTCTGCATAGTCTCTTTGAAGAGCTCTCTGTCCTCGGCCCTGTCAATAGAATCGAGCTTTACACCGATAAGCTTTACGCCGTATTTGTCGAGGAAGCCCTCCTTTGCGAGCTGACAGCCAAGCGTCAGTCCCGTCTGTCCGCCAAGCGAGGCAAGCAGACTGTCGGGACGCTCTTTTATTATTATTCTCTTTAACGAATCGGTCGTGAGCGGTTCGAGATATATTTCGTCCGCAAGCGCGCTGTCCGTCATTATCGTTGCGGGATTTGAGTTACAAAGAACGACGTTGATACCCTCGTTTTTAAGTATTCTGCACGCCTGAGTTCCCGCATAATCGAACTCCGCAGCCTGACCTATAACTATAGGACCCGAACCGATAACCAGTACCTTTTTAATGTCAGCTCTCTTAGGCATTGAATTTTCCCTCCGTAATGTTCTTCATAAATTTATCAAACAGGAAACCCGCGTCGTGGGGACCGCCGCAAGCTTCGGGGTGGAACTGAACGGTAAACGCATTTATTTCGGGATAATCGAAACCTTCGCAAGTGCCGTCGTTTACGTTGTAGAAGCTGAGCTTACCCAATTCCACGCTTGAAGAGATAACTTCGTAGCCGTGGTTCTGACTGGTTATATAAACTCTGCCCGTATCAACGCACTTTACAGGCTGATTTGCGCCCCTGTGACCGTATTTCATCTTTTTGGTCTTACCGCCCATTGCAAGTGCAAAGAGCTGGTGTCCGAGGCATATTCCGAAAATGGGAAGTTTACCCGCAAGTTTTCTGAGATTTTCTATTACCCTGACGTTTTCGGCGGGGTCTCCGGGACCGTTGCAGAGCATAAGTCCCGCAGGCTTAAGCTCCATAATCTGTTCAGCCGAGTACGTGCTGGGAACCTTAATACAGTAACAACCTCTGTTTGTAAGCGAACGGATAATGTTTTTCTTCGTACCGAAATCGTATACGGCTATTCTTCTGCCTTTGGGGTCGCCGAAATACTCGACCTCGTCCGCACTTACAGTATCTACGGCGTTTACTATTTTGTATTTGGAAATCTCGGACAAATCCTTTATAGGCTTGGAAGTTATTGCGGCGTTCATAACGCCCGTCTCCCTTACTATTTTCGTAAGTTCGCGGGTATCGATGCCGTAAATGCCGACCACGTTATTCTCTTCGAGATACTGCTCAATTGTCTTTTCGCTTCTGAAATTCGAAGGCGTGTCGCATTTTTCCCTTACGATATAGGCGGAAACCCAGGGCTTTTTGCTCTCCATATCGGGAGTAACGCCGTAATTTCCTATTAAGGGGAAGGTCTGAATTACTATCTGACCGTAATAACTGGGGTCGGTAAGGGTTTCGACGTAACCCGTCATACCCGTAGTGAATACGAGCTCGCCTATAACGTCGCCGTCCGCACCGAATCTGTTGCCTACAAACTGTCTGCCGTTTTGCAGAGTTAAATAAACTTTTCCGTTCTTCATATATTTTATCCCGTATTTATTTATTGACTTATTTTAAAAGCTTTACCATTACGGCTTTCTGCGCGTGTAATCTGTTCTCCGCCTCGTCGAAAATTTCTTTGGCGTGTTCTTCGAATACGTCCTCTGTTATTTCCTCTCCGCGGTGCGCGGGTAAGCAGTGCAGGCACATTACATCGGATTTAGCGACTTCAAGGTTTTTCTTATTTACCTGATAGCCCGCGAAAGCCTTTTCCCTCTTCTGCTTCTCGCCTTCCTGCCCCATAGAAGCCCATACGTCGGTGTATACGACGTCGGCGTCCTTGAGTGCGGTTTTTACGTCGGTAGTTACGGTGAAGTCGCCGTTTTCTTTCGCCCACTCCATAAGCTGTGCGTCTGGCTCGTATCCCTTGGGGCAGGCTATCGCAAAGGACATACCCGTCTTTATTGCGCCGACCATAAGACTATTTGCCATATTATTTCCGTCGCCGACAAACGCCATCTTCAAGCCCTTAAAGCTTCCCTTATATTCTCTTATGGTCATAAGGTCGGCAAGCACCTGGCAGGGATGCGCGTAATCGGTAAGACCGTTTATAATGGGGATTGAGCCGTATTTAGCTAAATCCTCGACTTCCTGCTGTTCGAAAGTCCTAATCATAATTCCGTCAAGGTAGCGCGAAAGAACTCTTGCAGTGTCCTGTACGGGCTCGCCTCTTCCTATCTGTAAATCGTTACTTGAAAGGAACAAGCCGTAGCCGCCGAGCTCGTAGATACCGACTTCGAACGAAACCCTCGTTCTGGTCGAAGCCTTCTGGAATATAAGTCCGAGCTTCTTGCCTTTAAGATAATCTTTCTGTATTCCGTTATTCCTCTCGAATTTAAGCTGGTCAGCCAAATTGAGGATAGACAAAATTTCTTCTCTGGTTAAATCCTGTAATTTAAGCAAATGCCTCACTGTGAAATCACCTCGTTTAATATTTTTATAGCCGCGTTTATTTCGTCTTTACTTACCGTCAGCGGCGGAAGAAGTCTAACTTTATCGTGGGCGGTCAGAACCACCAAACCCTTTTCAAGACACGCTTTTGCAATCTCGCGCGCGGGTTTTTCGACCGAAATGCCAATCATAAGTCCCATACCGCTTACGCTCTTTACACCCTTAATGTGTTCCAAATTGCCCTTCAAATAGGCACCCTTGCCCTGAACTTCCAATAAAAGCGAGTCGGTAATACGCTCCACTATGCTTACCGCGCCCGCACAAGCAACGGGGTTGCCTCCGAACGTCGTGCCGTGGTCGCCTGCTCCGAAAACCTTTTCGCACTTATCGAACATCATACAAGCGCCTATGGGCAGTCCTCCGCCCAGCCCCTTTGCCGTCGTGACCAAATCGGGTTTGATTTCAGCCGCCTGATAGGCGTACAGATAACCCGTTCTGCCGTTGCCGCACTGAACTTCGTCGCAGATTAAAAGTATGTCGCGCTCTTTACAGAACTTTTCGAGTTCCTTTAAAAACCCGAAGTCGAGAGGATTTACACCGCTCTCGCCCTGTACCACCTCAATCATAACCGCGCAGGTCTTATCGGTGTAACAGGAAATTATACCGTCCATCGTGGGGTCTGCGTATTTAAATCCCTCCAAAAAGGGCTGGAAATGTTTATGGAAGCCGTCCTGACCCGTAGCAGTAAGCGTTGCGATAGTTCTTCCGTGGAAGGAATTTTTAAGCGTAATTATTTCGTTTCTGCCGTATTTTTCGTTACCGTATTTTCTAGCGGCCTTTATGGCGCATTCGTTAGCCTCCGCGCCACTGTTGCCGAAAAAGACCTTTTTCGCTCCTGTTTTCTCGCAAAGAAGCTTTGCAAGTCTGGTCTGCGGCTGAGAATAATAGAGATTGCATACGTGCTGAACGCTGTCAAGCTGTGCTTTGACCGCGTTTTTCCACTCCTCGTCGTTGATACCGAAGATATTTACGCCTATCCCCGTTGCGAAATCAAGGTATTCTTTACCGTCGTTATCGTAAAGTTTACAACCTTTACCGTCTTTAAAAGCTACCTTGTAACGCGCGTAGGTACCCGCTATATATTTTTCATCGTCTTCGAAAATTTCGTAAGTTTGCATAATTTAACCTTAAATTTTAAACTCCTAACTAAAAGAAAGACTGATTTAAAAATAAATCAGCCGTTACAGAAACATTGTTCCGCTACCCTCATCGGACAATAATTCAACTAAAATCGAATGGGAAACCCTTCCGTCGGTAATAAAGACCCTCTTTACTCCGTGACGGATGGCGTCCTTACAACAATCAATCTTAGGAATCATACCTCCGGAAATTATACCTTGTTTAACAAGCGCCGGTATATCGGAAACATAAACCTTTTTAATAAGACTGTCGGGATCGTCTTTATTTTCCAGCAGTCCGCGGATATCGGTCATAAGAATAAGACTTTCCGCATTCAGCGCACCCGCAAGAGCCGCCGCCGCGGTGTCCGCGTTTACATTGTACGAATTACCTTCGTCATCGTATCCGACAGTCGAAACGACGGGAACGTAACCTAAACCGAGCAAGTCGGTGATAAGTTTCGTATTAATTTCGGTAATTTTACCTACGTAGCCGAGTTTCTCGTCCTGCACTTCGCATTTTAAAACGTGTCCGTCCTGACCGCAAATGCCTACAGCCTTACCGCCGTGCCTTTCAATCAAATCGGTAAGCGTCTTATTGACCTTGCCCGCCAAGACCATACGCACGATTTCAGCCGTTTCCTTATCGGTATAACGGAGACCGTCGATAAATTTACTCTCTTTACCCGTCTTTTTGAGCATTTCGGAAATTTCGGGTCCGCCGCCGTGAACGAGAACGACTTTGATACCGAGCAAATTGAGAACGACCAAATCGCGCATGACAGACGACTTTAACTCTTCGTCAATCATTGCGTTGCCGCCGTATTTTACGACTAAAACTTTATTAAAATACTTTTTAATATAAGGCATTGCCTCTATTAAAAATTCAGCCTGTTCCTTCTTGTCCATATCAAGTCCTGTAATCACCGTTGATTTTAACGTAATCGTAAGTCAGATCACAACCCCAAGCGGTAGCTTCAAAGCTTCCCGAATTGAGATTGATTATTATTTTAATTTCGTCTTTTAAAAGTATGCGTTTTGCGACTTCTTCGCTGAAATCTACGCCGTAACCGCCCTTGCAGACAGTCAATTCGCCCTCCGAAGAGGCAAAAGTTACGTCTACGGCGTTTACGTTAACCTCAACGCCCGAATAACCAATTGCGCAGAGTACCCTGCCCCAGTTGGCGTCGGAGCCGAACATAGCCGCTTTAACGAGCGAGGATTTAATAACCGCTCTCGCCACTTCTCTTGCGGTTTCATAGGCGGACGCGCCCTCAACGTGACACTCTATCAACTTCGTAGCGCCCTCGCCGTCCTTTGCTATCATCTTGGAAAGCTTTACGGTACAGTAATTCAAAGCTTTACAGAAGTCTTTATAGTCGGCGTCGTCCGATACAATCGTCTTATTGCCGCACAACCCGTTAGCCAGGATACAGCACGTGTCGTTCGTGGACTGGTCGCCGTCTACGCTTACCATATTGAACGAAGTCTTTACGTCGGCGGAAAGCGCCTTTTGTAGCATTTCGGGCGAAATCGAAGCGTCGGTAGTTATAAATATAAGATTAGTCGCCATATTGGGGCAAACCATACCAACCCCCTTAGCGATTGCTCCCATTCTGCAAACCTTACCGCCGAGATCAAATTCAACCGAAACCGACTTAAGTTTCGTGTCGGTCGTCATAATCGCTTCCGCGGCAAAGTCGCTGTTATCACCGAGACCTTCACAGAGCTCGCCGATATGCTCTTTCATGGGAGTTATGTCAAGTCTCTGACCTATTACGCCCGTTGAGGCAACAATTACGTCGTTTGCGTGGATTTCGCATTCCTTAGCGACAAGAGCGCACATAGCCTCCGCTATCTCGATACCGTCAAAGTTGCAGGTGTTCGCGTTACCGCTGTTGCAAATAATCGCTCTTGCGTATCCGTCGGAAATATTATTTTTAGTTACGACTACGGGAGCGCCCTTCACAAGATTACTCGTATAGACGCCCGCCGCTACCGCCCTGACGTCGCTGACTATCAAGGCGAAATCTCTTTTTAATTTATTTTTTCTAATTCCGCAATGTATGCCGTTCGCCTTAAAACCGACGGGCGCACATACACCGCCACGTATCTCTTTGATTTCCATTTTTCTAATTAAATAAGTGAAGTACGCTCGTCAAGTCCGAGCATTATGTTCATATTCTGTACCGCCGCTCCCGACGCACCCTTACCGAGATTGTCGAACACACTTGCAAGTAAAATTTGTTCGTCGTTGCCCGCAACGTAAATTTTCAGCATATTCGTATCTGCCAACTCGTTTGCGGGTAAAAACGACGGTATTTCGTCAGATTTAACAACTTTTATGAAGTTCTGTCTGGCATAGTACTCCGTAAAAAACTCTCTAATATCATTTACTGAGTATTTTTTAACCATTAACCGCGAAAAAAGCGGCACAGTCACGGTCATTCCGCAATAGTAATCACAGATATACGGATTGAAAATCGGCTTAAAATTAAGTCCACATTCTCTTACCATTTCGGGTAAATGCTTGTGCGACAGAGTGAGCGCGTATTCGCGGGGGGAAGATAAAGCTATATCTCTTCCCTCACTCTCATATTGCGCTATCGCCTTTTTACCTGCGCCTGAATAACCTGAAACAGCGTGAACTACAAACGGATAATCCGCAGAAACAATTTCACTCTTAATAAGCGGTGCGACCAGTGAAATAAATCCCGTCGCATAGCAACCGGGGTTTGCTACCCTTTGAGCGCTCTTTATCGCCGCTCTTCTCTCGTTTGAAAGTTCCGGAAAACCGTAAACCCAGTCGGAGTTTGTTCTGTGAGCCGTAGACGCGTCGATTATTCTCGTATTTGGATTTGTTACAAGTCCTACCGCCTCTATTGCCGCCGCATCGGGAAGACACAAAAACGCAACGTCGGCACTATTTAAGCACTCTCTTCTCGCGTCTGTATCCTTTCTTAGCTCTTCGGGAAGCGTAATAATTTCCAAATCGTCGCGCTTACCGAGTCTGTCATAGATTTGCAGACCGGTCGTACCCTCTTTGCCGTCGATAAAAACTTTGAACATTACTTTAATTTCTTCTGGTCAAGCAACGCCTTAACCTTGATTGGAAGTCCGAACAGATTTATAAAGCCCTGCGAATCCATCTGGTTGTAGCAGTCGTCCTCGCCGAAGGTTGCGATATCTTCGCTGTATAACGAGTAAGGCGAAATAATTCCGGCGTTCATAACGTTGCCCTTGTAAATTTTTAACTTTACGTCGCCCGTTACGGTCTCCTGCGTCTTGTCAACGAACGCGTCGAGCGCCTCTCTTAAAGGCGTAAACCACTGTCCGTCGTAGACCATTTCGCCGTATTTGATGGCGATAAGCTGTTTATAGTGTTGCGTTGCCTTATCAAGGCATATTGATTCAAGCAACTCGTGCGCGGTGTAAAGAATTGTACCGCCGGGAGTTTCGTATACTCCCCTCGACTTCATACCTACGAGTCTGTTTTCAACCATATCGACAAGACCGACGCCGTTTTCGCCGCCGATTTTATTTAAAGTATCGATAAGCTCTACCGCGCCCATCTTCTTGCCGTCAATCGCGGTAGGCACACCCTTTTCAAAATGTATGGTAACGTAGGTTGCCTTATCGGGAGCCGCCCAGGGAGATACGCCCAACTCAAGTATTTTGTCATACTGAGGCTCGTTTGCGGGGTCCTCGAGGTCAAGCCCCTCGTGTGAAAGGTGCCAAAGGTTCTTATCTTTGGAATAATTGGTCTCTCTGTTTATCTTCAAAGGGATATTATGAGCTTCGGCATAATCTATCTCTTCGTCGCGGCTCTTGATATCCCAGATACGCCAGGGAGCGATAATCTTCATTTCGGGTGCAAACGCCTTAATCGTAAGCTCGAAACGAACCTGGTCGTTTCCCTTGCCCGTACAGCCGTGGCAGATAGCGTCGGCGCCTTCCTTTTTGGCGATTTCGACTATGCGCTTTGCGATAATGGGACGGGCAAACGAAGTACCGAGAAGGTACTTGTTTTCGTACACTGCACCGGCTTTCACCGTAGGATAAATGTAATCCTCGATGAACTCCTTCTTAAGGTCCTCTATGTACAGCTTGGACGCACCGGTCTTTTTAGCTTTTTCATCAAGACCGTCAAGTTCGGTGGTCTGTCCCACGTCTCCGGAAACTGCAATAACCTCGCAGTTATCGTAGTTCTCTTTCAACCAGGGGATAATAATCGAAGTGTCAAGTCCGCCCGAATAGGCAAGCACTACTTTCTTAATTTTCTTTTCCATAGCAATCATTCTCTTTATTAGTTTAATCGGCTACTTTTCCGTAACCTGCAATATTATACAATATATAGTAAAACTTAGTCAAGCAAATTAGAAATAATTTTAAGATTTTTTTAATTTTGTCGTGAATAAAATTTCATAATTTATGCAAATATGTTTATATTTATGCGTATTTTAAACATTTTGTGAATATTTAAAATATTGAAGCTCAGTACGCCGAACAAATGAGCGAGTACTCTTTGAGACGGCGCCGCAAAAGCTTGACCGAGGGCAACAACTCCTCTAAAAGATTGTGAAACTGTCGGGAATGGTTCATATAAATCGTATGGCAGAGTTCGTGGACGATTACTAAAGTCCAAAGCTCCTGAGGCAACATTAAAAGTTTATAATTAAAAGTAATGTGCCTGTCACGGTCACAACAGCCCCATCTAGATTTATAATTTTTAAAGCTTACCCCGCTACAGTCGAAACCGCCCGCAGCTTTATAATATTCAAACAGCAGCAAAAACTCCGAGCCGAGATTATCAACAAACAGCTTTTTCAGATCTTTTACTGACTTTATACAAATTTCTTCGCTACCGAAACTGATTTTAGAGCCGTAATTAAGCGGCACTTCTCTGCCCTTTACAAGCACGGTATGCCCGGAAATGACCGATGAAATATTTGATTTGCACTTATCTATTTTAGCTAAATGCTTTTTCACCCAATCGCTCTTTGATTGAACGAATTTCTCAATTTCCGAAACAGAAGTTCTGTATGGCGTCTTTACGATTATGCTACCGTCCTGCCGCACGGTGACGGATAGCGTTCTTCTTGACGAGCGTATAAGCGTGTAATCAAAATCAATCATTGAAATAAATCTGCGCCTGAGTCCTCAACTCGCCGTACACGGAACACTGGACGACGTAACTACCGTCCTCTTGTCTGCTTTTAACAACCTCGAGCTTTTCGCCGCACTTACACTGTTTAACGTAATTGATATTAACTTCTTTAATATATTTTCCTTTAAACTCTTCCAACGAAAATGCGTCGCAAATAAAGTCGGCGTACTTCGTGTTGTTCACGTGGTTGTAATGGTCACAGTCTGAATAGGAAGCCATTTTTTCGTACGAAGCCTTACCGTCCTCAATGCGGGCAATTTTAAAATTGAAGTTGTCAACCGAACGGAACTGGTTGTATTCAATATCTTTACTGAACGCAAGCGAGCACGGCAGAATAGAAAAATCGTTAAGATTTATAAGACACCAGCGCGAGGTTGCGACGCCTATCCTTTCATCTCCAATAAAGAACTCGAAATCTCTCAATACTATAATTTTCTTGGGCTCGACAGGCCAGGTATTTATAGTAAGTTTGTCGCCGAGCTTTACGGGTCTATCAAGCTTAACGTACCAATTGGTAAGAATAAAGCCGTAATTTTTCGGTTGAAGATCAGCGTAACCGAAACCGAGCTCATCGGCGGAAAGACATGCAGATTCCTCCATCAGAGAAAGCAGAGACGAAAGCTTTAAGCAGTCCTGAAAATCTACGTCGGTATAACGTATTTCATACGTCTTGGAATTTAAGTACAATTTGTCACCTCACGTTTTCAATAATTTTATCACTTAACCTGTAAAAAGTCTATCAAATACGCAAAAAATCGCTATTTATGTGTGGCATAGTACTTTTTATTTTTTTATATCATTGACATATTTAGTATACTATGATATAATATTACCAAATTATGGGGTATAATTTATGATTGACGATATATTTGACGATTTTGCCTGGAACGGCGACGACAATGATAAAAACGACGAACTGTCCCCTTCTTCGGAACAACCCGAAGAGAAGTTTGTCGGTTTTCAATTCTCGGATGACGAAGCGGAAAGCGAGCCTTCGGAGGACAACGTCGAACAAGCTTCTGAAGCAGATAACGACGAGACTTCTGAAAGTGATAACGACGAAGATAATCAGGGCGATGACGACAGTGAAAAGTCCTCTCCCGTCCGTAAGGTTGAAGACTCTTCGATAAGCGCCGACCTTATTCGCGGGCATATCAATACAATTATTCTCCGTGCGCTGTACGAGCGTGATAAGTACGGCTATGAAATCATTGCCGACATCGAGAAGAAAAGTCACGGTCAGTACACTCTCAAACAGCCCACTCTTTACAGCGCTTTAAAGCGCCTTGAAAACCAGGGTTATATCAAAGCATACTGGAAGACTGACGAAGTTTCTTCGGGCGGCAGAAGAAAATATTTCACGCTGACCGAAAGCGGTAAGGAAGTTACAGAAACCAATCTTTCCGAGTGGGAATATTCGAGAACTATAATCGACAGTCTTATTTCCGACAGGTCGTTCGACTTTTCTCAACCTGCCCCCACTCCCGTCGATTTCACGATTTTGCGTGACAGCGTATCGCGCGTACCCGTTGTCAGAAGCGACGAGAGCGACAGAGAGTTGAGTGAGGAAACTTCTGATATCCCCAATAACGAACCACCTGCCGAAGCTATTCAGCAAATTACGGAACAGCCCAAAATCGAAGAAGTACCTGTTTCAGAGGAAATACCCGAAGAGACAATCGTTCAGGAGACCGTTATCGCCACCGAAGAAGAAGCGGCTGTAGCGGAAGAAAGACGCAGAATTGTTCATGAAAACTATATGCGGCTTATATCCGTCCCCGTTCGCGAACCCGAACCGGTTAAACCCGACGATATCGTTCCCGGGTCACGCAACGTAAACGCGGACAACCTTTTGTACAACAACAAGCCCGAACCCGAGCGCGATTATAAAAATCTTGTAGACGGCATATTCAACAGAGCCGTCCGCAACGGAAGCGTGCAAACCGCTTACGTAAGAAGCCAACCCGTTCAACCGCCGCGTCAGAACACACGGCCCGCACCTCCGACGCTGAAAATTGCCGATAAGGGACGCGCAGACGGTATTACCGTCACCTCTTCGTCCGACGACGTAAATCTTACGTATGCGACCAAGACGACTTATAATAAAGGCTTAACACTCTTTAAATGTTCGGCGATAGTTCTTGCTATAACGGTAATAGAATTTATCTTATGCGTATTATTCAGAAATGATCTGAAAGTCGGCTGGGCTTATCCCGCCGTTATCCTTGCATTAGGTTTAGTACAGTTTACGATATTCGGAATTATGCTTTTGCGCGGCTACGGGCAAAACTGCGTAAGACCGACGACGAACGGATACATAAGTACGTGTTTAATTCTGACGGTTTTATCGATACTGATTATTTGTGCCGCTTCGTTCCTTCTAAATATGAACGCAACGCTTGCAAGCGATATCATAAAAATGATTGTAATTCCTTCGATAACAGCATTGAATTTAACCGTTTTCGCAGTATTTTTCAAATTGTTTATTAAGTAAATAAAAAAAGCCCCTCCGCAAAATTGCGGAAGGGCTTATTTTTTTATCGATTATTTTGCATACTCGACTGCACGGGATTCCCTTATGACGTTGACCTTAATCTGTCCGGGATATTCGAGTTCGGCTTCTATCTTCTTTGCAATATCCTTAGCAAGGAACATAGCCTGCGCGTCGTCGACCTGTTCGGGTTTAACCATAACCCTTACTTCGCGTCCTGCCTGAATTGCATAGCATTTTTCAACTCCGTTGAAACCGCCTGCAATCTCTTCGAGCTTTTCAAGCCTCTTGACGTAGTTCGTACCGGTCTCTCTTCTCGCACCGGGACGTGCGCCCGAAATGGCGTCTGCGGCGGCTACAAGCACAGCCTCGACAGTCTTAGGTTCACAATCTCCGTGGTGCGCGGCAATAGCGTTAACTATATTCGCCTTCTCACCGTACTTTTTGGCAAGGTCGGCACCGAGCTGTACGTGCGTTCCTTCCTGCTCTTTATCGACCGCCTTGCCGATATCGTGAAGAAGTCCCGCTCTCTTTGCCATATTTACGTCCAAACCGAGCTCCGAAGCCATAAGACCTGCAAGCTGGGCCACTTCCATAGAGTGCTTATAGACGTTCTGTCCGTAGCTCGTTCTGTACTTAAGTCTGCCGATGAGCTTAATAAGCTCGGGATGCAGTCCGTAGATACCCAAATCGAACATCGCGCTCTCGCCCGAAGCTTTGATTTCCTGGTCAAGCTCTTTCTTTACTTTTGCTACAGTCTCTTCTATCCTCGCGGGATGAATTCTTCCGTCGGTGATGAGCTTTTCGAGAGTCAGTCTTGCTACCTCTCTCCTAACGGGGTCAAATCCCGATAAAATTACGACCTCGGGGGTATCGTCGACAATGAGTTCTATGCCCGTTGCATTTTCAAGCGCACGGATGTTTCTGCCCTCTCTGCCTATAATTCGCGCCTTCATATCGTCGCTGGGGATAGGCACGACGGACACGGTTATTTCCGAAGCGTGGTCAGCCGCACAGCGCTGAACCGCAAGAGATATAATCTTTTTAGCCTCGTTGTTCGCCTCGTCCTTTGCGGTCTGCTCTATATTTCTTACCTGAAGAGCAACGTCGTGACGGGTTTCCTCAAGGATTTCTTCGGATAAAAGCGTTTTCGCCTCTTCCTTGGTAAGCTGTGCAACCTTTTCAAGCTCCTGAACCATGAGCTCGTGCTGGTGACTTACCTTGTCCTGCATCTTTTTGAGTTCCTGTTCCCTTGCAACAAGATTTTTCTTCTGGTTCTCGATTTCTTCGTTTTTCTTATCGATTGCAGATTCCTTTCTGTCAAGGTTTTCTTCACGGGAAAGTAAACGCTGTTCAAGTTTATTTAATTCGTTTTTCTTTTCGCGCGATTCCCTTTCGAACTCGTTTTTAAGTTTTAACTCCTGTTCCTTTGCCTCTAATATAGCTTCCTTTTTAAGTGCTTTACATTCAGCCGTCGCATCTTCAATCATTTTCTGCGAACGAGCTTTAACGCCATCCAGCTCTTTTTCAGACTTCTTCTTATACAGAATACGTCCTACGAAAAACATTCCGACTGCCGCAAGTACGGCAACTCCTAATAAAACGCCCAATACGATTACTAACGTATTTGCAAGAAACAGGGAGCTTACGTTTGCCAAAATCATACTTTAAGCCTCCTGATTAAATTTTATATATACAAAGCAGTAATGCCCTTTATATACCAAGTATAATTGTACACCAATCACGCATTAATGTCAATTTATTTGCAAAATTAGCTGACACTATTATTAAAAAAAGACCCGCCGCAAAAATTGCGGCAGGTCAAAAAATCTGTGATTATAAATTTTCAAGCCATAACTCGCTTACGGCGTCAGAGGGCATACGCCAGTCTCCGCGCGGTGATAAAGTTACCGAACCAACCTTTACTCCGTCCGGTACGCACGAACGCTTGAACTGTTGCGTGAAAAAGCGTCTGTAAAAGTTTTTAAGCCATTTAACAACCGTCTGCTCGTCGTAAACGCCTTTAAAAGTCTTTACGGCAAGGTATTTAACCTTTTCGGGTGCAAAGCCCCAACGTATTGAATAATACAGGAAAAAGTCGTGTAAGATATACGGTCCTACCAAATCCTCTGTCTTTTGTGCAATCTTTCCGTCCTCATCGGGCGGCAAAAGCTCAGGGCTTATTTCGGTTGCAAGAATATCCTTTAAGACCTCTCTGCACTCTCCGCCTATCGCCTCGGCTTCGCTTCTTACTAAGTGTTTGACAAGCGTTTTGGGTACCGAGCAGTTGACGCCGTACATGGACATATGATCACCGTTATAGGTTGCCCAACCGAGAGCAAGTTCGCTTAAATCGCCCGTACCGACCACAAGCCCGCCCGTTTTGTTGGCGATATCCATCAAAATCAAAGTACGCATACGCGCCTGTGCGTTTTCGTAGGTGACGTCGCGGTCGTTCGGGTCGTGGTCTATATCCTTAAAGTGTTGAAGCACGCTTTCCTTTATAGGTACGGTCTTACCCGTCGCACCTATCAGCGAAATAAGTTTCAGAGAATTATCCTTGGTTCTATCTGTAGTTCCGAACCCGGGCATAGTAACCGCAATAATATCGCTTAACGGCTTATTAAGATTTAAAAATGCCCTTCGCGTAACGAGTAATGCAAGCGACGAATCCAAACCGCCCGAAATACCGATTACCGCCGTTTTTGCTTTAGCGTGTTTTAACCGCTTTTCAAGCCCTTTAGCCTGCATAGTCAGTATGAGCTTCGTCCGCTCCGCCAACAATTCATTGTCGGCTGGAACGAACGGTTCAGTTGGGAAAGGACGCGTTACCTCCCCGTCGTTGTCAGTTTGAAATTCGACAGTGACGTAATTTTTACCGTTTTCTCCGCTGTAAAACGAGCTTGCAGTACGCTGTTTTTCGGCGGCAAGTTTTTCAACGTCTATCTCCCCGTAAACAAGACCGTTGTCAAACAGCTTGCTTTCGGCAAGTATCACGCCGTTTTCCGCAATCAGATTGTGTCCTGCAAAGACCAAATCGGTCGTGCTTTCTCCATCGCCCGCATCGCTGTAGACGTATCCGCTCAGAAGCTTTGCAGACTGTATCTTCACAAGATCACGCCTGTACTCGGACTTACCGACCACCTCGTCGCTACACGACAGATTGACTATAAGATTAGCTCCCGCCTTAGCGTGCCTTATGGACGGACTGTCAGGCGCCCACAAATCTTCGCAAATTTCACAGGCAACGTTAAAATCTTTAGCGTTTGAGGCTTTCAGAAGTATATCCGTGCCAAAGGGAACATTGAATTTGCCTACTTTAACAGTTATAATCTCTCTGTCACCGCAAGCAAAATGACGGCTCTCGTAAAATTCGCCGTACGAGGGAATACAGGTTTTGGGAACAGCGGCAAGTATTTTACCGTCGCTTACGGCAACTCCGCAGTTAAAGAGCTTACCGTTTACGTTCAGCGGTGCGCCGACGAACGCAAGCGTCTTAATTCCTTTAGTCTGTTCGGCAAGCGAGACGAGCTCACTCTCCACCGCGTCGATTAAGACACGCTGGTTAAAAAGGTCACCGCAGGTATAACCCGAAAGACAAAGCTCGGGAAAAACCGTAAGCTGTGAGCCTGCCTTTGCGCTCTCTTTAATTGCTTTGAGTATCTGGGCGCCGTTGAACTTTACGTTGCCCACTTCTATGGGAACGGTCACCGCACAGACCTTAACAAATCCGTATTTCATCAGTCTTCCTTCGTTTTCTTTTCGGAAACTCCTCTGTAAGCATCCCTTATTTTCTGTTCTAACTCTGCGCAAAGTGCGGGATTTGCTTTGAGATACTCCCTCATCTTCTCTCTGCCCTGAGCAAGCTTTTCTTCGTTATAGTAAATAAACGCGCCGCTCTTGGTAAGTATTCCGTACTCTAAACCGAGGTCAATTATACAACCTTCGGCGGAAATTCCCTGTCCGTATATAATATCGAACTCAGCAACCTTGAAAGGAGGCGCAACCTTGTTTTTAACAACTTTCGCCTTGGTTCTGTTACCGACTATTTCGCCGTCGCTTTTCAACGCGTCAGCCTTTCTTATGTCAAGACGCACCGAAGAGAAATACTTGAGCGCCTTGCCGCCGGGCGTGGTTTCGGGATTGCCGAACATTACGCCTACCTTTTCACGGAGCTGGTTGATAAACACGACGCAGGTCTTGGAACGGTTGGTAATTGCCGTAAGCTTTCTCAACGCCTGAGACATAAGCCTTGCAAGCATACCGACGTGCGTATCGCCCATATCGCCCTCTATTTCCGCCTGCGGAGTTAAAGCCGCAACTGAGTCGACTACGATTACGTCAATTGCGCTTGAACGAACGAGAGATTCGCATATGTTGAGCGCCTGCTCACCCGTATCGGGCTGGGAAATATACAGCTCGTCTATTTTTACGCCCAACGCCTTTGCGTAAACCGCATCGAGAGCGTGCTCAGCGTCGATAAACGCGGCAACGCCGCCCGCCTTCTGCGCCTGGGCAATAATGTGCAGAGCTACGGTTGTTTTACCCGAAGATTCGGGTCCGTAAACCTCCATTATTCTTCCTCTGGGAATACCGCCGACGCCCAACGCAAGGTCGAGCGAAAGACAACCCGTAGAAATTACTTCAAGCTCGCTGTTGACCTTATCGTCACCCAGCTTCATTATCGCGCCCTTACCGAACTGCTTTTCAATCATTGCAATGGTTGAGTTTAACGCCTTTAATCTTTCTTCGTTCATTATATTTTCTCCTGATTTATTTTAACTTTTTGTATGCAAGAAACAATGCGTGATTTACCGCACAGTTCGTTATCCGTTCTCTGTCGCCCGTAAAATTAAATCTGTACACGGATATATCTTCGCCGAGACCGACGCCGATATAAGCAAGCCCTATGGGCTTGGAAGTATTATCGGATTTGGGACCCGCTATACCGGTCGTCGAAACCGCGACGTCGCAGGTTCCGTTTTTGAGTAAACCCTCGACCATCTGATACGCCGTTTCGGGCGAAACCGCGCCGCACTGCTTTATAGTAAGCTCGGACACGTTCAGCCTCTGCTGTTTCGAAAAATTCGAATAGGTGTTCAGCCCTTCTGTATAAACTTCGGAAACTCCGGGTACCTCTACGAGCTTTTTACCTACTCCGCCGCCCGTAAACGATTCGGCAATACTGATTTTTAACCTTCTGAGCTGTAAAAGTCTGAATAGTTGCTCGGCAAGCGGCACGTCCTCCAACGCGTAAACGTAGTCGTTCAGACCGCCGATTACGCATCTTTGCACCTCGTCAACAAGCATTTTCGGAGCCTGCGACGAATAGACGATTTCGAGCCTGTAATCGTCGAAATTTTCGTCGAGATTGAAATATATTTCGCCTTTGGCTTCCGAAGTTTCGAATATAGATCTTGCTCTCGAAAGTGTGCGCGACACAAGCGCGTCGGGTGCACCGACGAATTTTACGTACGCCTTATCGTATTGAACGCCGTATCTACCGACGTAAATTTTTCTTATATCCTCGAAGGTAAGCCTGTTTTTACCGTCGGTATTAAGTACAGCTACCGTGTACGGTTGAACGGTCAAAACCCCGAGAGCGTCGAAATCTCCACCGTAAAGCTGGCATAAAAAATCCTTAATCATTCCGTTCATCGACTTGGGACAGAGCACGAACAGATTTTCGTATCCGCTTTTTACCTGTTTGATTACGCGAACGATCGCGCCTGAATCATCGTAGGCTACACGGCTTATACTGTCGAAATAATAGCCGTAAGACGCAAGCCCCGTACAGAACTCCTCTGCTTTTTTTAAGGATAGCGACCTCTTGCTGTCCAGTAAAATGAGGCAAGATTTATTGAATTTTTTATTTTCGGGCCCGCTCATTTCTTTAAAACTTCAATATTTTTAACGATATAATTTATACCTGATATAATAGTCAACAGAGTTGCTACGGCAAAGCACGCCAACCCCGCAAAATTGAGAATTTTTATAGCGATATGCTCCGCAAAAAACTGATAAAAGCCCGCGCTTAAAAGCAGAACTATAAGGCTTACCATCTGAAATACGGTTTTGTATTTGCCGATTTTATCCGCAGCAATGACTATACCCGCGTCTGCCGCTACCATTCTGAAGCCGCTTACTATAAGCTCTCGTGCAAGTATGACCGCAACGCAACAACCTGCTACGATAAGCGCCCAATAACCGAGATAAGCGCAGAAGAACTCGCCTACGGTCAACATTACTATGAGGGCGGAAGATACGAGAATTTTATCAGCCACGGGGTCAAGAAACTTACCGAGGTTGGTAATGAGATTATACTTTCTTGCTATATGACCGTCGAGATAGTCGGTAAAGCTTGCAATACCGAAAACCGCAAGAGCTACAAAGTAATGCCCGGGGAAATTTACGTAGAAAAATACCAAAAAAACCGGTATCAGTATAACGCGCAGAAGCGTAAGTTTATTGGGCAAATTCATAACGCTATTAGCCTTATCCGAATTATTTATCTCATTTTTATTTTCGTTTTCAGTCATCGGCATAATCCTCCGTCATTCCGTACAAATCGTAATCGTCGCAGGCAGTTATTTTTACTGTCAGATACTGCCCCTGCTCGGCATAAGCGGCGTTGAAATAGACCTTACCGTCGATTTCTGGAGCGCTGAAATAAGCGCGACCAACAAAACATTCCCTGTCGTAATCGATACCGTCGCAAAGCACCGTAATACTCTTACCTACGAACGAATTTAAAAATTGCCTTGAAATTCTACGTTGAACTTCGTACAGTTTTTTAACCCGTCTCTTCTTCACGGCAAGCGGCAGTTGTCCCTTTATCGAATACGCAACCGTATCGGGTTCGCGAGAATACGCAAAGAAACCACAGTTTACAAGCTTTGCACTCTCGAGAAAAGCGCACATAGCTTCCGCCTCCTGCTCGGTTTCGGTAGGAAATCCGCTGATAAAGGTCGAACGAAGCGCAATCCCGGGTATTTCTTTTCTCAGTTTTTCAATAAGTTCCAGATACTCCTCGCGTGAACCGCGCCTCTTCATCAGTTTAAGAATTCTGTCTTCGCTATGCTGAAAAGGTATATCCAGATATTTTATTATTTTAGGATTATCTCTTATCTCGGCAATCAGCTCGTCGTCGATAGCATCCGGATAACAGTAAAGTAATCTTACACTATTAATGTTGACAAGTGTTGTCAGCTTTTGTAAAAAAGTTTTAAGAAATTTTTTACCGTACAGGTCAATTCCGTATCTCGTTACGTCCTGCGCCACCAAAATAAGTTCGGAGACGTCTCCCAAATTCTCGGCTTCCTTTAAAAGCTCCTCCATCGGATAGCTTACGTATCTGCCGCGGATTTTGGGAATTAAGCAGTACGAGCAAAAATTATTACACCCGTCGGCAATTTTCAGATAAGCGTAGTGACACGGCGTAGTAATTACTCTGTCGCAGGTAAATTTATTATCGCCACAACCGACGAAATTTACCCGTTCTCCGTTATACGACTGCTCTAACGCTTTGAAAAAGTCCGAGTAGTCGTTTATTCCCATAAATACGTCTACCTCGGGAAGCTCAGAATAGATTTCGCCGACGTATTTTTGAGGTAAGCATCCGCTGACTACTATCTTTTCGAGATTTTCGCTCTTGTTTGCGGCACAGTCCAAAATGGTTTCTATAGCCTCTTTCCTCGAATCGTTTAAAAAGGCGCAGGTGTTTATTATCAGAATGTTTACCTCGTCAAGGTCGTCGCTGACGGTACAACCCGCCCCTTTTATGATTGCGAGTAATTTTTCACTATCTACTCTGTTTTTATCGCAACCGAGAGATATTACGCCGAATTTTTTGAGACTAAAATCAGTCATCTATATCTCCGTACTTTTGTATAAACTCCTCGCGCGATAAGAGTACTTTTCTTGGCTTGGAACCTTCCGAACGCGTAATGTAATTCATAGTCTCCATCCAGTCGATTATCTTACAAGCCTTCATATAACCGATAGGGAAACGGCGCTGTATCATAGAAACCGAAGCCTGATTGCTCGTCACGCAGAATTTGAGCGCCTTTATGAATGTGTCATCAACCTTGTTTGCATCTCCGCCGCCCGCGCCTTCGTCGGCACCTGCTTCACTCTGCTCCTCTTCAACGGTGTTAATAAAGTCGCTTACGGACTGGTCGAAATAGGTTTCATTATTCTGCTTTATAAAGTCGGTTACCCTCTGTACCTCGTGTGTATCGACGAAGCAACCCTGAATTCTTGCAAGCTCGGGATTGTCCGCAGAACGGAAATACATATCGCCCTTACCGAGCAGTTTCTCTGCGCCGCCTATATCGAAAATAGTTCTTGCGTCGTCGAACGAGTTGACTTTGAAACCAATTCTGGTAGGCAAGTTAGATTTTATAAGACCGGTTATACAATCGACCGAAGGACGCTGGGTCGCAAGGATAAGGTGAATTCCGCAGGCACGCGCCTTTTGAACGAGCCTTATAATTCTGCTCTCTATATCCTTTTTTGCCTGAAGCATCAAATCGCCGAACTCGTCGAGAATTACGACTATTTTGGGAAGCTTCTCCTCGCCTTCGGGAAGGTGCTGGTTGTACTCGGTTAAATTCTTGGTGGCGATACCCTTTTCGGTCATCTCCTTGAAGAGCTGATAACGCCTCTCCATCTCTTTGATTGCCCAGTTCAAAGCTTTGATTGCCTTGTCGACGTCGTAAATTATTTCGTTTATCATTAAATGAGGCAATTTATCGTACGAAATAAATTCAACCTGTTTGGGGTCGACGAGAATAAATCTGAGTTCCTCGGGTCCGTATTTATACAAAAGACTGATAATAAGAGTACTCAGACAAATACTCTTACCGCTACCCGTAGTACCTGCGACCAAAAGGTGCGGCATCTTGGTAATATCGGGACAGACTACTTGTCCTTCGACGTTCTTACCGAGCGTGAAAGTCAGGCTGTTTGATTTTGCGTTAATGAACGAACTGCTGGCAAGCATACCCTTTAAGCCGACGACCGTCCGCGACGAGTTGGGCACCTCGATTGAAATTGCGCCTCTCGAATAGTTGAGGTAAGCCGTGACGTTCTCTTTCATAAGCGCCATTGCTACGGCTTCCCTGTATTTTAACGCATTTTTGATGTTGGTTTTATCTTCGATTATAACGTCGTAGCGGGTAATCGCAGGTCCTACGACAACGTTTGAAACCTGACTTGCTATACGGAAGCTTGCAAGAGTTTCGACTATTACCCTCTTACTCTCTTCGATTTCGCCGGTATTGACGTTGCTGTTTTCGGGGTAATCGTCTAAAAGCTCCAAAGAAGGTCTGACGTATTTCTTCCAAACGTGCTTGGGCTTTTCGGGTTCGACGGGCTTAGGCGGCTTGACGGGTGCGGCAGGCTCCGCACGGCGTACGGGCTCCACGGGCGTTACCGGTGTAAACGCTCTGTCCGAAGAATTTCGCATATCGTTTCTACCTCCTAAATCCGCAAGACCGCCTCTTTCCTGAGGAACGGCGTCCGGCTGTCTTCTACCCTCTTCTGGCATCTGTGAACGCGTTACGAGGGGCGACTGGTCTTTAAATATCTCATTCTCTTCGCCGTCATCCTCGTCAAAGATGTTTTCTCTGCTTCTTTCGGATCGCGCACTTTGCATTGCGCTGACGTCGGGCTCTACGCGGTTTTGCTGTTCGCTGAGCCTGGGGTTAGAACTACTGAAAAGATTGAAAAGCCCACTACTGCTCTGCTGAGGAGCGGGGTCGTTCCTTACGGGCACGTCCTCGGGTTCAACTTCTTCGGGCTGTGACGGTTCTTCGATCTCCTGGTCGTCGACGTAATCGTCAAATCCACTGCTCAGTTCGCTGAAATCCTCCTCTTCTTCTATCGGCTCGGGCACGGCGCGGGTAGGATAACTCGGTTCTGCGGGCGGTTCGGGACGAGCTACGTACGAAGGAGTTGCCGCATCGAACGGAGAACGTTGTACGGGCTGTTGATAAGAATTATTCTGTATCGGAGGCTGCTCTTCGCGGTATTCGCGCGCAATCGGACGGTTTAAATCGTACTGTGAAGGTTGCGCGGGAGGCGGCGTAACGGGATCTACGGGCGCGGCAGGTTCGCTATAACGCTCCGTAGAGCCGTAACTACGGGGTGCGCTTTCATTTACGGTATACGAACTGTAATCGCCGTTACCGTCAAGTTGCGCAGACTGACCCGCAAGATTTTGTGTAGGTGAATCGCCGTAAAGATATGAAGGCGACTGAGCGGAGTCGGTACGGCTTTCCACACCAGAAGAATAATCCGAAGTATAAGTCGTTTCGGGCGCAGGTGTCTGCATCTGTTTGGGGGTACCGTCCGAAAAACTGCTTAAATAATCGCCGTCGTTCTGCACGGGATGGTTAAAGTAAGAGTTGTCGTTATAAATTCTGTTGCGTCTGTAGCTTTCAGCGGCAAACTCGCCCGGCTCGAAAAGTATCTTTCTTCCGAGATTTTCGGGTGAATACTTCTCTTCGCCTCTCGCCTCTACGGGCGCGCTCTCCTGCACGCGCGTTTGCGGGCTTGTCTGTTCGGGAGACGACACGGGCGCAGGTGCGGGCGCGGGCTCCGCGGCGTTATTGACTATCTCACGGTTTTCGTTCAAACTGTAAAGGTTATCGTGCGTACCCGAGTATACGTTATCGCTTACAGGCTCCTCTTCTTCCTCATCATTGTTATCCGCATTGTTCTCCGCGGCAACCTTGGCTATAGTCTTGCAACGCACGAGATTGCGAATTACCAAGAACGAAAGAACGCCGAAAAGCACCGCAAGCAAAGCAAACGCTACGTAAGCACCGATAAAAGTTATGCCCTTAGCTACGGGGTAAACCAAAAGTCCTGAAATTACGCCACCTGCGGTATATCCTTTAAATCCTTTAGCCGCGTTATGATAACAAGCCGATAAATACGAACCGTAGTTCCCCATAGGCAGTTTAGCGGAAGAAACGGCGTGAAAAAGCATAAACAGCATAATTATCGTAGCCGCAACGCATAAGGACGCGCGCAGATTGAGTTTAAGCCTCTTTTCAAAAGTCAGCCATTCACCGAGATAAGCAAGAAGAAAAAGGACGAAATACGAACCGTAACCGAAAGTACCGTACATAAAGGTACAGACGGCAGTTCCCAAACCGCCGAACACGAGTTTGTTGGTTAAAAGCATTACCGTAACGAGAATGCTGAAAAGCATTATAGTCATTCCGAGCGTCTCTCTGGTAAGTATGTATAATCGTTTTTCGTTCTTATTATTTTTTTTCACGGTGCCAATCTCCGATACTTATTCTCTGCTATCCCGTATTATATCATAGATATAATAAAAACACAACAAAATGAACCGAGAAAATAAAAAAACGCGCCCGCAATTTGCAGGCGCGCAATTTGTTTTTTATTTAAATCAAAGCTTGGATTTTCCTTCTTCGGCAGCTTCTATATTGTCGTTATTCCAGGAATACATACTGCGTATTTCCTTTCCGACAGCTTCAAGGTCGTGGGAAGCTTCCAAAGCGCGTTTTGCGTTGAAATGCGCTCTGCCGTTATTGTTCTCCGCAATCCACTTGGACGCAAAGGTACCGTCCTGAATTTCTTCGAGAACCTTCTTCATCTCTTTTTTGGTCTCTTCGGTTATAAGGCGTTTACCCGTCTCGTAATCGCCGTATTCGGCGGTATCGGAAACCGAATATCTCATAAGCGAGAATCCG
>CAYMUQ010000011.1:15251-25626 GCA_964393805.1 uncultured Clostridia bacterium | reverse complement strand
AGAAGGGTATTCCTACCCATTTCGTCGAGCAGATAGACGACAGAAACACCGTCGTTAAGAAGGTGCAGATAGTTCCCCTCGAGGTTATAATAAGAAACGTAGCCGCAGGCAGCTTTTCCAAAAAGTACGGCGTAGCCGAAGGAACGCTCCTTGCAAATCCTACCATAGAATTTTCATACAAAAACGACGACCTCGGAGACCCTCTTTTAAATACTTATCACGCGCTTGCTTTGAAGCTTGCGACCAAAGAAGAGATTGATACGATTACCAATATGGCGTTTGCCGTAAACGAAAATATGAAGGCGTTCTTCAAAGAGCTGAATATCGACCTTATCGATTTTAAACTCGAATTCGGCAGATTTAAGGGACAGATAGTCCTTGCCGACGAAATCTCGCCCGATACGTGCCGTTTCTGGGAGGCGGGTAGCTGGGATACGACCAAGCACGTCAGCCTCGATAAGGACAGATTCCGCCGTGACCTCGGCGGCGTAGAGGACGCTTACGCCGAAATCTTCAAAAGAATAGGTCTTTCTTAATTTATACTCGTTAAAATCTGTGATAGAGCGGTAAATTTTTATTAAAGAAGATTTTCAAAACGATGTATTCAAGAAGTAAAAAGCTTCCTTTCGACAGTATGCACGAAGAGTGCGGAGTGTTCGGAGTTTATTCACAGGAAAACAGAGACGTTGCTCATACAGTCTATTACGGGCTTTACGCGTTGCAACACCGCGGACAGGAGAGCGCCGGTATAGCCGTAGCTTACGCCGACAGAATATCCTATCACAAGGGGATGGGTCTCGTTTCCGAAATATTTTCCGAAAGCGAGCTCAACTCTCTGCCCGAAGGTGATATCGCCATAGGTCACGTGCGCTATTCGACGACGGGAGCAAGTCAGCTTTTAAACGCACAACCCGTCGTGTTTATGGGTAAATGCGGTAAGCTCGCGGTTGCTCACAACGGCAATATTGCAAACACCAAACAGCTCAGAGACGAGCTGATTGAAAAGAACGCGGTTTTTCAGACTACGATAGACTCCGAAGTTATCGCGGTAATGATAAACAGTTTATCCGAAGGCGATATAATCCAAGGCATTAAACGCGCCTGCCCCAAGTTCAAGGGTTCGTACGCCTTGGTTATTATGACTGCGGACAAGCTTATAGCCGTCCGCGACCCGTACGGTATAAGACCTCTTTGCATAGGTACGGCAATAGACGACTACGTCGTTGCAAGCGAAACCTGTGCGCTGGACGCGGTAAGCGCAAATTATCTCAGAGACGTAAAACCGGGTGAAATAGTAGTAATCGACAGTAACGGGCTGACCTCTTATATGATGGACGATTTGCCCGAGAAGAGCAGAATGTGCATCTTCGAGTACGTCTATTTTGCCCGTCACGATTCCATTCTGGACGGTTGTAGCGTCTATGAAGCGAGGAAGGAGGCGGGTAAACTGCTCGCAAGACACTATCCGGTGGAAGCCGATCTTGTGTCTGGCGTTCCCGACTCTGCAAACGTTGCGGCGAGAGGTTACGCAGAAGAGAGCGGAATACCGTTCGTCGAAGCTCTTGCGAAAAACAGATACGTCGGCAGAACTTTTATTCAGCCCGACCAGAAACAGCGCGAGAACAGTTTAAACGTCAAAATGAATGCACTGCGCGCCAATATAAGCGGCAAGCGAGTGATAATAATCGACGACTCAATTGTTCGCGGCACGACTATGCGTAAAATAGTCAAAATGCTCAAATCGGCGGGAGCGGCGGAAGTACATATCAGAATTTGTTCGCCGATAATCAAGCATCCGTGCCATTTAGGTATTGATATTCAGTCCTATTCACAGCTTATAGGCGCTTATAAAAACGAGGGGCAGATATGCGAAAGTCTCGGTGCGGACAGTGTCCGCTATCTTTCGATAGACCAACTGCTCGAAACCTGCAAAGGTGCAAACGTCGGATTTTGTCTCGGCTGTTTTAACGGCGAATATCCTTATCCGTCGGACGGTAGCATTGCCGATAAACTAAAACTCGAATAATTAACACAGGAGAAGTTATATGTCAATTTCTTACAAGGACAGCGGCGTAGACGTAGAGCGCGGCTATCAGGCAGTAAAACTAATGCGCGAGCACGTTAAATCGACCTACACGCAGGGCGTACTCGGCGATATAGGCTCTTTCGGCGGTTTCTTTAAAATGCCCGAAGGCATGAAGGACCCCGTGCTTGTTGCCGGTACCGACGGCGTCGGCACTAAGCTTAAATACGCTTTTATTGCGGACAAGCACGACACGATAGGCATAGACGCCGTTGCAATGTGCGTAAACGACATAGTTTGTCAGGGCGCAAAGCCTTTGATTTTCCTCGACTATTTCGCAACGGGTAAACTTTCCCCCGAAAAGGTTGCGACCGTAGTTTCGGGCGTTGCCGAGGGTTGCAGACAGAGCGGAGCGGCGCTAATCGGCGGCGAAACTGCCGAAATGCCTTCGTTCTATCCCGACGGCGAATACGACATAGCGGGCTTTGCAGTCGGCGTCGTTGAAAGAAGCAAGGTTATAAACGGCAGCACGATAAAAGAGGGCGACGTCTTAATCGGAATTAAATCGAGCGGCATACACTCCAACGGTTATTCTCTCGTAAGAAAGCTTTGGGGCGAGAAGAAGAAAAAGCTTGAAAAGTTCGACGAAAGACTGGGCGCGCCCATTATTGACGTTTTGCTTACGCCCACAAAGATTTACGTTAAATCCATACTCGAGCTTATCGAAAAGGTAAGCGTCAAGGGTATTGCACATATTACCGGCGGCGGCTTTATCGAAAATATTCCCAGAATATTTCCCGAGGGCATAGGCTGTGAAATCGATACTAAGTCCTACGAAGTACCCGCGATTTTCAAAGTTATGCAGGAAAAGGCGGGACTTACAAATCAGCAGATTTACAACACCTTCAATATGGGTATTGGTATGGTCGTGTGCGTAGACGAAAAGGACGTGCAGGCGACTATTGCTCAGCTTGAAAGCACGGGCGAGAGCTGTGCCGTAATCGGTAAAACAATAAAGGGTAGCGGGGTCAAGCTTTTATGAAACCCCGCATTGCGGTCTTTGCAAGCGGCGGCGGTACCGACTTTCAGTCGGTAATCGACGCAAACGAGAAAGAAAATTTCTGTGATATAGCCTTTTTGATTGCATCTAAAGACGGTATAGGCGCAATAGAGCGCGCAAAAAAGCACGGTATCGAAACGGCGGTTTTTGCAAAGAAAGACTATCCCGACCTCGAAGAGCTTTATAATAAGCTGACCGCGCTTTTGCAGGATAACGGCGTTGACTATATCGTGCTTGCGGGCTGGCTTAAAATTATCCCCGAAAGCTTTATCAAAACCTTCGAGGACAGAATTATAAATATCCATCCGTCGCTTATTCCCGCATTCTGCGGGGCAGGTATGTACGGGCTCAACGTGCATAAGGCGGTAATAGAATACGGCGCGAAAGTGTCGGGCTGTACCGTACATTTCGTCAACGAGATACCCGACGGCGGCGCGATTATTGCGCAGACGGCGGTGGAAGTTAAAGAGGACGACACGCCAGAAGACTTGCAGTCGAGAATACTTATTGAAGAGCATAAGCTTTTGCCATATTGCGTCAGAAAGCTGTGCGAGGGCAAAATAGTCAAAAACGGAAGAAAGGTAACAATAAAATGAAAGATAACAAAGTTTTATCGGCAATATACGGCATAGCGCTTTTCGTGGCGTTAATCGGAATTGTAGCTTTGCTTTATAGCGCAATCGAAATGCTTAATTATACTACTTTTTATGATGTCGAATATCTCGAAGGTAAATACATAGACATCATTCAACCAGCATACACCGAATTGCAAAAACCGATAGCTATTGCTCTGTTGATTGCCTCTGTTATCGGAATTTTAGGCGTTTGTGCGGGCGTTGGTTATCTTTTTGTAAAAAAGCCTTTACTTAAAAAAATTTGTCTCGCGTGTGTTGTAGCGGCGGTAGTTACAGTCGTGACGGTGTTAATTGTTGTTTGCTCATATTGGAATAAATTTTATTCCAAAAAGTATAAAAATTATAATAAAAATCCTAACGAAATATTTAAGAATTCTTCTGATTTTGCTTTATATTCAGCGTCGTTGACTTCGGTTATTCAGAATTTGGTGTGCTTTGCGGTTATTGCGGCGGTGCTTGTGTACGACTTTGTAAAAGGTATTAAAGATAAGAGAAAAGAGACCGCAACCAAAGAGGTTGTTGTCGAGGAAATTACAGAATAAAATTTTTTGGAGATATAAACTTATGGAAATGAAAAAGAGAGCGCTTGTGTCCGTATCGGATAAAGCGGGCGTAGTAGAGTTTTGTCAGGGATTGGTTGCAAACGGCTTCGAAATTATTTCGACGGGCGGTACCGCAAAGGCTCTGACGGCGGCGGGTATTAAGGTTATCGGCATATCCGACATTACGGGTTTCCCCGAGTGCCTGGACGGAAGAGTTAAAACTCTTCACCCCAACGTTCACGCGGGACTTCTGGCTATGCGCTCTAATCCCGAGCATATGGCTCAGCTCGAAAAACTCAACATAAACACTATCGACGTCGTTTGCGTAAACTTATATCCCTTTAAAGCAACGCTCGAAAAGGGAGCGGACTTTGCCGAGTGCATAGAAAATATCGACATAGGCGGTCCCACTATGATAAGAGCGGCTGCCAAAAACTATCAGGACGTAGCCGTAATCGTCGACCCCAAGGACTATTCCAAAGTTCTTGACGAGCTTGCAAACGGCGGAGTAACGCTCGAAACAAAGAAATATCTTCAATACAAGGTGTTCGCGCATACCGCAGTTTACGACAGTCTGATTTCAAATTATCTTGCTGCACAGCTCGGAATAGAGTATCCCGACAGCGTAACCTTTGCCTACGAAAAGGCGCAGGAAATGCGCTACGGCGAGAACCCTCAGCAGTCTGCGGTATTCTATAAAGAAGAGTTCACCAGAAAGGGCAGTTTGCCTACGGCAAAACAGCTCTGGGGCAAGGAGCTTTCCTATAACAATATTAACGACGCAAACGGCGCATTGGAGCTTTTAAAAGAATTCGGAAATACTCCCGCGGTCGTTGCCTGCAAACACGCTAACCCCTGCGGCGTAGGCACGGGTAAAGATATTTACGAGGCGTATATGCGCGCTTACGAATCCGACCCCGTGTCCGTATTCGGCGGTATTCTTGCCATAAACGGCGAGGTTGACGCCGCAACCGCGGAAGAAATAAACAAAATTTTCATCGAGATAGTTATGGCGCCTTCCTATTCCAAAGAAGCGCTTGAAATACTCGAACAGAAGAAAAATATCCGTCTCTTGCAGATAGATGACATATCGGCAAGAAGAGACCCCGCAACAAAGGATATGAAGAAGGTCTACGGCGGACTTTTGGTTCAGCAGTACGACGAGTGTCTCATTGCAAACGAGGATATGAGCTTGTTTACAACCAAGGCTAAGGTCGAGAAGTCGGTACTTCCTACCGGTAAGGAAAAGACCGTCTACGGTTGCGGCGTAGTTACCAAGCGCGCGCCCACAAAGGAAGAAGTCGAGGCAATGCTCTTTAACTGGAAGGTAGTTAAGCATACTAAGTCGAATGCGATAGTTATAGGTAAAGCGGGCAGAACGACGGGTATAGGTATGGGACAGACCAACCGTATCTGGGCGGCTCAGCAGGCTATAGCGCACGCAGGAGACGAGGCGAGCGGCTCGGTTATGGCTTCCGACGCGTTCTTCCCGTTCCCCGATTGCGTGGAGGAGTGCATAAAGGCGGGCATTACCGCAATTATTCAACCGGGCGGATCTATTCAGGATAAAGCTTCCGTAGAAGCTTGCGACGCCGCTGGAATTGCGATGGTGTTTGTAGGCGACCGTCATTTCAAACATTGATAAATTTAATTCGTTTGGCTTAAAAAGACAAAAATTCTATTAAAGGATAAAACTATGCAGGTACTTGTAATAGGCAACGGCGGAAGAGAACACGCCATTCTGCTTGCCTTAAAAAAGAGCAAAAGAGTTGAAAAACTTTACTGTATGAAAGGCAATGCGGGAACTGCCGAAATTGCCGAAAACGTAAACGTCGATTATATGGACGTAGAGGCGGTAAAGGCTTTTGCGCTTGCCAATCCGCAGATTGACTACTATGTAGTCACTCCCGACGACCCCTTAGCAATAGGGCTTGTTGACGCGCTCGAATCTATCGGTAAGCGTTGCTTCGGTCCCCGCAAGGATGCCGCTCAAATAGAGGCGAGCAAGGCTTTTGCAAAGGAGCTTATGCACAAATACGGTATACCTACGGCAAAGAGCGCAACCTTCGATAATTACGGCGACGCGCTCGATTATATAAGAAAAGAGGGAGCGCCGATAGTTTTAAAGGCTGACGGGCTTGCTCTCGGTAAGGGCGTTTTAATCTGCGAAACGCTTAAAGAGGCGGAAGAGGGCTTAAAAGAAATTATGCTCGATAAAGCCTTCGGCTCGGCAGGCAATAAAATTGTAATCGAAGAGTGTATGCGTGGACTCAAGTATACCCCCGGTGAAGAGGTGTCGGTGCTTGCATTCACGGACGGTAAAACAATAGTTCCAATGATAACTTCCTGCGACCATAAGCGAGCATACGACGGAGACAAGGGACTTAATACAGGCGGTATGGGAACTTTCTCGCCCTGCCCGTTTTGGAATAATGAGCTTGAAAAGGAAGTTTACGAAAAAATTATGCTTCCCACCGTCAAGGCTATGAACGCAGAGGGACGAACCTTTAAAGGCTGTCTGTATTTCGGACTTATGCGTACCGACAAGGGTATGAGAGTAGTCGAATACAATTCACGTTTCGGCGACCCCGAAACCCAAGTCGTGCTTCCTATGCTCAAGACCGACCTTATGGATATATTCGAGGCGGTGACCGACGAGAGACTTGCCGATATAAAAATAGAGTGGGATGACGGGGCGTGCGTCTGCGTTGTGCTTGCAAGCGGCGGCTATCCCGTTCATTACCAAAAGGGTAAAGAAATCACGATAGGCGACGTGGGCGACTGCACCGTTATTCACGCAGGTACAGCCTTTAAGGACGGTAAGATTGTGACGAGCGGCGGCAGAGTTCTCGGCGTCGTTGCCAAAGGCAAAGATATAGACGAGGCGCGTAAAAAGGCTTATAAGGCGGTGGAGAATATCTCCTGGGAGGGAATGTCCTACCGTAGCGATATAGGCGTAAAATTCCGCGAGGGTTAATTATGATTTACAGAATTTTCGTAGAAAAGAAAGACAATTTACAGGCTAAAAAGACGGCTGAGGATATACATAATCTTTTAAAAATCGACGTTAAAGACGTGCGTCAGCTTTTGCGCTACGACGTTGAAAATATCAGCAGAGAAGAGTTCAAGGCTGCGGTTCCCTGCGTCTTTTCCGAACCGCCCGTAGACGACGTGTATCTCGAAGAGGTCGAATTCCCCGAAGACTACAAAGTCTTTGCAATCGCGTACCTTACTGGACAGTACGACCAGCGTGCGGACAGCGCCGCCCAATGCGTTCAGCTTTTAACTCAGAAGGAGCGCCCTCTTATCAAATGTGCCCGCGTCTATGCGGTGCAGGGAGTGACGGACGTCCAGCTCGAGAAAATCAAAAAGCACCTTATCAATCCCGTAGAGAGCGAAGAGGTAAGTCTCGGAAAACCGTCTTCGCTTGCTCACGTTACCGTTGAGGCGGACGACGTAAAAGAGGTAGAAAACTTCATTTATTTGTCCGACGACGAGATTGCGGCTTACCACGCGCAAATGGGACTTGCAATGTCGGTCGACGACTTGATTTTTGTCCGCGAATATTATAATAGAGAAAAGCGTAATCCCACCGAAACAGAAATAAAAGTTATCGATACTTATTGGTCTGACCATTGCCGTCACACGACCTTTGCAACGGAAATCAGCGACATAGAAGTCAAGAGCGACAATCCCCATATCAACAAGGCGTTAGGCAAGTACAGAGAGCTGTTTGCAGAGATGTACGCCGACCGTCCCGACAAATATCCCTGCCTTATGGATATAGCCACCATAGCGGTTAAAAAGCTTAAAAAGGAAGGTCTTTTGGACAACCTCGACGAGTCGGACGAAATCAACGCCTGCTCAATAAAAATAGACGCGGTTATCGACGGTCAACCCGAAAAATATACCGTAATGTTCAAGAACGAAACGCACAACCATCCTACCGAAATCGAGCCTTTCGGTGGTGCGGCAACCTGTTTAGGCGGTGCAATCCGCGACCCGTTGTCGGGCAGAACCTACGTATTGCAATCGATGCGCGTAACGGGCTGTGCGGACCCTACGGAACCCATTGAAAATACTCTTGCGGGCAAGCTTCCCCAGCGCGTAATAACTAAGACCGCGGCGTCGGGCTTTTCTTCCTACGGCAACCAGATAGGGCTTGCTACCGGTCAGGTAGAGGAGGTCTATCACGAGGGCTTTAAGGCAAAGAGACTTGAAACAGGTTTTGTTGTCGGCGGCGCGAAATCGGATATGATTTACCGCGAAAAGCCCAAAAAAGGCGACGTAATTATTCTTCTCGGCGGCGAAACGGGACGCGACGGTTGCGGCGGCGCTACGGGCTCTTCCAAAGCGCACGATATTAAATCCGTCCAGACCTGCGGAGCAGAGGTTCAGAAGGGTAACGCGCTTACGGAGAGAAAGCTTCAAAGGCTTTTCTTAAACGGCGAAGCTACCCGTATGATTAAAAAGTGCAACGACTTCGGTGCAGGCGGCGTCTCGGTCGCAATAGGTGAGCTTGCCGACGGACTTATTATAGAGCTTGACAAGGTTCCTAAAAAGTACGAGGGGCTTTCGGGTACCGAGCTTGCAATCTCCGAATCGCAGGAGAGAATGGCGGTAGTAGTCGCGGCGGACGACGTCGACGCGTTTATTAAACTTGCGGCGGAGGAAAATCTCTCCGCTACGCCCGTAGCTACGGTAACCGACGACAGAAGAATGAAGATGTATCACCGCGGCAGAGCGATTGTGGACATATCACGTGACTTCCTCGATACGAACGGAGTGAAACAGTCTACTTCGGCAGTCATAAACGACAGTATAACTGATTTCTTTGATAAGCGTTTCGTGTCGGGCTTCAAGGAGACGGTTGAAAATACTTTATCACAGCTCAACGTGTGCTCCAAGAAGGGACTTGCCGAAATGTTTGACTCGACGATAGGCGCGAAATCGGTTTATATGCCTTTCGGCGGCAAAAATCAGCTTACGCCTGTTATAGCTATGGCGGCTAAAATTATGGGCGGTGAGACCGACGATTGTACCGTTTCGGCTTACGGTTACAGTCCCGAGCTGTCCTCGTCGTCGCCTTTTACGGGGTCGATATACGCGATAGTAACTTCGGTTGCTAAAGTGGTGGCGGCAGGTGCGGACTATAAGGATATCCGTCTTTCGTTGCAGGAATTTTTTATGAGACTGCGCGACGACCCCAACCGCTGGGGCGTGCCTTTGGCGGCGCTTTTGGGTGCTTTATACGCTCAGATAAATTTAGGACTTGGTGCTATAGGCGGAAAAGACTCTATGAGCGGCACGTTCGAAGATATAGACGTGCCCCCGACGCTGATATCTTTTGCTCTTGCACCCGCTAAGGCATCCGAGCTTATAACCAACGTATTGGAAAAGGAGGGACAGAAACTCTATCTTCTTCCTATGCGTAAAGACGGTGCGTACGTACCCGATTTTGAATACCTTAAAAAGCTCTATTTCGTAATTCATCAGAATATTTTGTCGGGCAACGTAAATTTTGCTACGGTAGTCGAAAAGGGAGGCGTAGTTCCCGCGGTGATAAAGAGCTGTCTCGGCAACGGGCTTGGCTTCAATTTCATAGGTGACGAGGGCTATCTGTTCTCGGAACATTATGGAGACATAATCGTCAGTGCAAACGACGTTTCCGCTCTCGGTAGCGACATTATTAAAATGCTTATAGGCTCGACCTGTGACGGCGAGTTCTCTTACGGCGCGGAGAAAATCTCGGTTACCGAAGCTACCGCCGCGTATACCGATAAGCTTTCGTCTGTATTCCCCGCAACCGCAAAAGCGGAGGGAGATATTCCCGACTGCGATTACGTCGGCGGAGAAAAATACTCGAACATTGCAACTAAAGTTGCAAAGCCTCGCGTGTTTATACCTGCATTCCCCGGAACAAACTGCGAGCTCGATACGGCAAGGGCGTTCCGTCTTGCGGGCGGCGAACCCGAAATTCTCGTAATTAAAAACCGTACTCCCGCAGACATCGAGGAGAGCGTACAGGCAATAATAGAAGCCGTAAACAAGGCGAATATAATTGCCTTCCCCGGCGGTTTTTCTGGCGGCGACGAACCCGACGGTTCGGGCAAGT
>CAYMUQ010000011.1:0-15241 GCA_964393805.1 uncultured Clostridia bacterium | reverse complement strand
AGAAAAATAACATTTTATTAGACAAGCAAATTTGTTTTATATAATCTAATTACAAAGACAAATCTTTCAGACGTAACAAGTTTACTTACTAATGCTTGGGGTAAAAAATTTATTCCAAAGGGAAAAGGTTCGGGCAAATTTATTGCAACTACCTTTAAAAATCCCGCAATCGCCGAAAGAATTATGGAGCTTTTGAACAACCGTGACGGCTTGGTTCTCGGAATTTGTAACGGCTTCCAGGCACTTATAAAGCTCGGTCTCGTTCCTTACGGTAAGGTCAGTCCGTTGATTGAAACTTCGCCGACTTTGACCTACAATAATATTTCCAGACACGTTTCTACTATGGTAAATATTCGCGTTGCGAGCAATTTAAGTCCCTGGCTTTCTGGTTGTAAAGTGGGCGACGTTTACTCGGTGCCCGTGTCTCACGGCGAGGGCAAGGTGGTTGCGCCTTTGGAAGAGCTCCAAGCTATGCTTGACGGCGGTCAGATTGCAACCCAGTACGTCGACCTTGACGGAAGACCGACTATGTTAAGTCCTTACAATCCCAACGGCAGTATGTGGGCGATAGAGGGAATAACCTCTCCCGACGGCAGAGTGTTCGGTAAAATGGGACACAGCGAGAGGGTAGGGGTAAACCTCTACAAGAATTACGACGGTAATTTCGATATGAAGATATTCGAAAGCGGCGTAAAGTATTTTAAATAAATCGTAAATGAAAGCGGGCGTAACACAGGTTACGCCCGCTTTTGCGTTATAAAATAAATAAATTTACTTAACTATCGTGCCGTCGGTACATTGAATGGTGTATTTGCTGTCAGTGTCGTCCCAGTCGGAGGCTTTGGTTATAAGTTGCCACTGGGCTTTTGAACCGCTGTAATTTATGGTTACGAGCGACGTGCAGTTTTTAAACGCCGCACCTTTGATTTCTTTTATTCCTTTGGGAATAGTTATACTTTCAAGCGCCGTACATTGATTGAAGGCGCTGAAACCGATTGATTTTATACCGTCGGGTAAAGTTATTGTATTAAGCGAAGTGCAAGCAGTAAACGCATAATCGTCTATATCCGTTACGCCTTCGGGCAGACTTACGCTGATGAGCGAACTGCAGTTATAGAAAGAGTAGGTACCGATACGTGTAACGCCTTCGGGAATTTCTATGCCCTGGAGAGAAGAGCACTGATAAAATACGCTGTCGCCCATCTCGGTTACGCTTATTGGCATTGTTACGTTCTTAAGCTTCTTGGAGTGAGCAAAGGCGCTTTTACCGATATATTCAACGCTTTCAGGCAGTGTAAGTGTCCTTAAAAGATTACAGCTTTCAAAGGCGGAATTGCCTAAGTTGGTTACACCGTCAGGTATGGTGACCTCGCCTAAATAAGCACACCTTATAAATGCGTTGTCTGCTATGTGTGTTACGGGCAAGTCGTCGTAGGTTGCCTCTATTTTTGCCGTTTCGATAGATTTATCGCTACACGTCACCGTGCAGTAAGTTTTATCCTCGGATTTAGAATATGTAAGAGGAACGTCGTTTTTTTCGTTACAGGCGGATAATGCAAAGGAGGCGCCGAGTACGGTCACCGCACCTAAAACAGCCAATAGTTTTCTGTTCATATAGTTTGTCTCCTTTTGCGTTTTATCTTCAATAAAAATATTTTATCACGCCGAAGTTCAAAAATCAAGCCTAATGATATAAAATATGCGCCTTGTAACACAAATTACTTGCGTATGCTTTACAAATACAATATTTTGTGTTAAAATGATAAAAATTTGTTGAGGTAAACACAATATGAAGTGTATGTTTTGCGGTTGCGAGGACAGTAAGGTTATAGACAGCCGTTCGGCAGACGAGGGCAGAACCATAAGACGCAGGCGCGAGTGTATACAGTGCGGAAAGCGTTTTACTACTTACGAAACTATCGAAGATACGCCCGTGCTGGTCGTAAAATCAAGCGGTAACCGTCAGACCTACGATTCTCAGAAAATTAAAAACGGCATTATAAAATCTTGCGAAAAACGCCCCGTTTCCATGGAGAAAATCGATAAACTCGTCGACAGTATAACAAAGCGTATTTACAACTCTATGGAGCAGGAAGTTTCCTCTAAACAGATCGGCGAAATGGTAATGGAAGGTTTGAAGGAGCTTGACGAGGTAGCGTACGTCCGTTATGCAAGCGTCTATCGCTCGTTTACCGATATCGACAGTTTTATGAAGGAACTCCAGAAGATGATGGAGAACAAGAAGTAAAACATAGGCAATTTAATCTGACTTTACAAGGTAGCTTTTAAAAGGCTGCCTTGAGTTTTGTTTTTATGGATAATTATAAAACCAAAAAAGTTAATATCGGCAACGTTATAATTGGCGGCGGAGAGACTGTAAAAATTCAGTCGATGTGTACGGCCAAGACGTCCGACGTGGAAAAAACTTCGGCACAGATTGACGGTTTAACAAAAGCGGGCTGTGAAATAGTGCGCGTTTCCGTACTGGACGAGGACGACGCGAACGCTATAAAATTTTTAAAAGAGAAGAGCCGTATTCCAATCGTCGCAGATATACATTTTTCGTATAAGCTTGCCGTCTCCGCAATTGAAAACGGATGCGACAAGGTGCGTATAAATCCAGGAAACATCGGCGGTGAAAAGGAAATATCCTTGGTTGCCGACTGCATCAAATCACACAAAATTCCCGTAAGGGTGGGCGCCAACACGGGAAGCGTCGAAAAGACTTTTTTACAAAAATACGGCAAAAACGAGTACGCGTTAGTCGAAAGCGCCCTTTATAACGCCTCGTTATTGGAAAAATGCGGTGTCGAAGACATCGTAATCTCAGTAAAGGCGTCAAGCGTCCCGCTCACATACCGCGCGTATAAACTTCTTGCGAGCAAATGCGATTATCCGTTGCATATCGGGGTTACCGAAGCGGGAACCAAGGAAATGGCGCAGGTCAAATCTTGCGCGGCTCTCGGAGCGCTCCTTTTAGACGGTATAGGCGATACGCTCCGTATATCCATTACAGGCGACCCAGTCGAAGAAATCTATGCCGCAAAAAGATTGTTGCGGGCGGTAGGACTGGATAAAAATTTTGTCGACGTGATATCTTGCCCGACCTGCGGAAGGTGCGGTTGGGATTCGTGCGTACTTGCCGAGAAGGTTGCGGATAGAGTTAAAAACGTCAAAAAGCAATTGAAAGTAGCCGTAATGGGCTGTGTTGTAAACGGTCCGGGAGAGGCAAAGGACTGCGACCTCGGAATAGCGGGTTCAAATGAATATTGCGTTATTTTTAAACAGGGAGAAATAATAAGACGCGTTGACCGAAAATACGCGGAGAGCGAGTTTTTCAAAGAGTTGAACGGTATTTTGGATGACTGAAAGTTTTTTAAGCGAAATAAGAAAAATAGGTTCGCTGGGTAGCGCGATTGTTTCTTCAGTGACGTTATATAAGCAGAAAAACGAGGTGGAGGTAAAACTTATTACCGATACCGTCTTTTCCGATGCGGACGAAGCGGCGGCAAGAAAAACCGTCCGTAGCTTCGTGCCCGAATATTTTTCGTGTGCGCTTAAAATAGTCAAGCTTACTCCCGACGAGGATATGGTCGCAAAAAAGATATACTCGATTGTCGGCGAAATCAATCAAAGGCTTGCCGCGCTTATAACTCCAAACGACGTGAAGGTTGTGCGCGTCGACGGCGGTTTTGATTTCGAAATCTCCGTAATCGATAGCGACGCTTATGCAAACGGTGTTATCCGTTCGGTCTGCGTTGCGCTTGAAAAGTGTTTTTGCGGACGGTTTACGGGTAAATGCGTACGCTCCGAACGCACTATAGACCAGCTTGAAGTAGAAGAGAGCCGCGACAACGTCGAGTACGAAATACCCATTCGTACTTTTGAGATAAGAAATTTTTCTCTGCTTGAAGGAAACGACAGACCGAAGACGGCGGTATATATCGCCGATTTGAATTTCGTAAGCGAAAACGTCGTAATATGCGGAGTAATTCAGGCTATACGCGAAAGAACGGTGACCAATTCTTCTGGTAAAGAAAAGCTTATGTACAATTTTACCGTCTACGACGGTACGGCAACCGTAAGAGTAGGATATTTTACCCGTCAGAAGAGTTTGGACAAAATCAAAAAACTGAAAGCGGGCGACAGTATAGTGCTGACTTGCAAGACAGAGCTGTTCAGAGGTGAGGTGCGCGCAACCGCCAATTACGTAGATTACGGCTCCGTTCCCGAGGGATTCGTTCCCGAAAAGCGCGCCTCCAAGCCCGTGCCCAAATTCTATCAGACGATTTTCCCCGAAAGCTTTACCGACTATCGGCAGGACAATCTCTTTACCGATTCGTCACTTCCCGAATGTCTTACTAAAAATTCTTTCGTGGTTTTCGACCTCGAAACGACGGGTCTGAACAGTTCGCCGTCTTCGGGAAATATGGACAGAATAATCGAAATAGGCGCTTATAAAATCGTGGGTGGAGAGATAAAGGAGAGTTTCAACACCTTCGTTAATCCCTGCCGCAAGCTGACGGACGAAATTATCGGGCTTACAGGTATAGAGCAGTATATGGTAGACGATGCTCCCGTATACGAAAAAGTGATGCCAGACTTTTTTAAATTTATAAGCGGCTGCTATCTTGTGGGACACAACGCGGCCAATTTCGATTATAAGTTTATCGACTATTATTGTTCGGCCTGCGGGTATTCACCCGAAAGAAAACTTTTCGATACTTTGTTCATTTCCCAGCAGGCTCTGCATCTTTCGAACTATAAGCTTAATACCGTTGCGGATTATTTCGGAATAACTTTTAACCATCACAGAGCTTCCGACGACGCTCTCGCTACGGCAAAAATATTTATAGAGCTTATAAAATTAAAAAAATCTTTACCAAACCCTTGTTAAAACTTGCCAAATAAAAAGAGCTATGTTATAATAGGCACAAGCTTAATACTTAACTTTAAGTTTGAGTGCCTTGACGAGAGGCACTCAAAACTTTTATTACGGTGATTATGAAGTTTAAAGAAGCAGGAGAAATAGCCGCTTTTCTCGAAAAAACAGCGGTTTCTATGGGGATAGAAATAGTTGACGTCGAATGCAACGAAAAGGCGGCGTCGCTTACCGTTTATATCGAAACCGAGCAGGGCGTCGATCTGGATACCTGCGAAAAATTCCATAATGCCATAAACGAACCGATAGACGAACTTGACCCCAGCTTCGGGCAACCGTACACGCTCAACGTTTCGAGCCCCGGTCTCGACAGACCGTTTAAAACCTACAGAGATTTTGAAAGGAACCTCGGCAAGGAGATAGAGCTCAAGCTGTACGCACCGTTGAAGGGAAAGAAGTTTTTGGAGGGCGTTTTAGACGCCTTCGACGAAAACAGTGTTACCGTAACGGTTTCGGGAGAACAGGTAAAAATTTCCCGCAATAAAATCGCAAAGATAAACAAAGCTATAAAATTCGAATAAAAATGTGCGCGGACGCGCTTTAAGATAAATCAGGAGAAAATCAAAATGGTAAACAAGGATTTCTTTGCTGCACTTGCAGATCTCGAAAAAGAAAAGGGTATCCCTCAGGAAGTATTCCTCGAGGCTTTACGCAACGCTCTCGTTTCGGCGTGCAAAAAGCAGGGCGCCGCAGGCGACGTCGAAGTGAAGCTCAACCCCGAAAAGGGCTCTATCGATTTCAGTACGGTTAAAACCGTAGTCGAAGAGGTCGTGGACAGGGATACGGAAATTTCCCTCGATGAAGCGCACGAGATTAAAAAGAGCTACAAACTTGGCGATAAAATAGTAGAGAAATTTACTCCCAAGGACTTTTCGCGTATTGCCGCACAGACTGCAAAGCAGGTAATCCTGCAAAAATTGCACGAGACCGAGCGCGACGTTGCTATGAGCGAGTTCTCCGATAAAGAGGGAGAGCTTGTCGTCGGCACGATAAGAAAGATAGACGCAAGAAACGTCTACGTAGAGCTCGGTAAGGGTCAGGTAGAAGGTCTTATGCTTCCTTCCGACCAGGTCCCCGGTGAAACTTATAACGTAAACGACAAAATCAAAGTGTTTGTAAAGAAGGTAAAGAGCGGCTTCAAGGGCGCACAGGTTATGGTCAGCCGTTCCTCTGCGGGACTTGTTAGAAAACTGTTCGAGGACGAGGTGCCCGAAATCAAGCAGGGAACGGTAATTATCAAAGAAGTCAGCCGCGAGGCGGGCGCAAGAACCAAAATAGCTATTTATTCCGAAGACCCCAGAGTGGACGCGATCGGTGCCTGCGTAGGCAACAAGGGCGCGCGCGTAAACGCAATTGTCGAGGAGCTTCACGGCGAGAAGATAGACATTATTCCATGGAGTGAAAATCCCCTCGAGTTTATTGCAAAGGCGCTCTCTCCCGCAAGAGTAGTTTCGGTTCATCAGATAGAGGGCGAAAACTGCGCTATGGCGGTAGTGCCCGACGACAAGCTCTCGCTTGCCATAGGCAGAGACGGACAGAACGCCCGCCTTGCCGTAAGACTTACCGGCTGGAAGATAGACGTCAAGAGCGAATCTGCGGCCGCTAAACTCGGTTACGGAATAGACAATATCGAAACCGACGGAGAACAGAGCGAAGAGTAAAATGCCTAAGACTAAAAAGATACCGTTAAGGCAGTGCATTGCTTGCCGCGAATTAAAGGAGAAAAAGGCAATGCTCCGCATTGTAAAAGATGCGGAAGGCAAAGTCTTTTTGGACTTTTCGGGGAAGGCTTCGGGACGCGGTGCATACATCTGCGACGATCCCGAATGTATTAAGTCGCTAAAAAAGAAACGGCTTATAAACAAGGTTTTCTCCTGTGCCGTGGACGACGGTATATACGAAGCAATCGAGGAGGAGTACTTTGGCAGGAAAGGTTGAAGCGTACGTCGGCTTTTGTCTTAAAGCGCGGAAAATCGCGCTCGGGTCGGGTACGGTCGATATGCTTAAAAAAGGCGTGTTCCTCGTAATGGTCTGTTCGAGCGCGTCGGAAAATACTTTTAAACTTGCACAAAAATACAAAAACAGATTTTCCTGTCCTCTGATAATTTGCAAAACCGGATTGGAAAACGTCGTGCATAAGTCGGGCTGCAAGATTGCGGCAATCAAAGACGAAGGACTTGCACGGGCAATAGTGGAAAATATAAACGAAGATTACGAAATCTACCCCGAGAGGTGACGATTAATGGCAAAATCTTATGAAAACGTAGCAAATGTTGCGAAAATTTTAACCGACGGAACGGTGACGGAGCTTTCTAAAAAGGTTGCCGCCGCCGAGCGTTCTGCTGCGGAAATACTCAAAAAGCTTGCCGAGCTTGACAGCGCGATTGCGGCTAAACGTGCGGAAGAATTGCGTATAGCCCGCGAAGAGGCGGCGGCTCAGGCAGAAGCGGCAAAAGCTTTGACGCAGGAGAAGGTAGAAGAGGTTGTCGTACCCGAACAGGTTGCCGAAGTCGAACCCGTTGCGGAGAAGGAGCCCGTTCAGGCGGAAGCCGAAGCTGAAGCGCCGCAACCCGTCGTTGAAGAGAAAAAGCCCGTTGAAGAGCCTGCTAAGCCTCAGCGTCCCTCTTATATTGTTTCCAAGGCACCCGCAAAAACCTACGTCAATAAAGAGAGCAGTCCCCGTACGCCTTATTCGCCGACGGCGCGTCCGTCATCGGCGGGAAGACCCGCACCTACGACAAAATACGTTGCACCCGCTACTGCACAGCCTGCAAAATCAGGTGGAAAGAATTTCGGACCCGACAAGAAAAAGCAGAGCTTTGAGAAGCCTTATATCGAAAAAGACAGGCATATGACTTCGAAACGCGCGCTTGCAAAACAACAGGGCGCGAGCGTAGATGATTTTGACGAGAACAAGAGCGGTTACAGAAAGTTAAGAACCAAGAAAACCAAGAGCAAGGTAAATTCTCAGACCGTAAAAATTGACCACGCAGTGGTCACCACGAACGATATTCCCTTAAAGACCTTGTCTGAAAAGATAGGAATGTCTGCGGTTGAAATAACAAAATGGCTGTTTAAAGAAGGTATTATGAAGACCGTAAACGAATCTATAGATTACGATACGGCGGCACTTTTGGCGGCAAGTATGGATATAGAGCTTGAATACAAGCCCGAAAAGACGGCGGAGGAAATTCTCAGCGAAAAGCAGGAGGATACTGTTGAAGAGATTGAAAGTCTCGTTCCCCGCGCTCCCGTCGTTACGGTAATGGGTCACGTAGACCACGGCAAGACGTCGCTTCTCGATTACATCAGGAAATCGAGCGTTACGGCAGGCGAGGCGGGCGGTATAACTCAGCATATCGGCGCTTATTCGGTTACCGTAAACGGAAAGAGCATTACTTTTATAGATACCCCCGGTCACGAGGCGTTCACGGCAATGAGAGCGCGCGGCGCAATGGTAACCGATATAGTTATCCTTGTCGTTGCCGCCGACGACGGCATTATGCCTCAGACGGTAGAAGCAATCAACCACGCAAAAGCGGCGGGTGTTTCGATTATAGTCGCCGTAAACAAAATGGATAAAACGGGTGCAGACCCCGACAAAGTCAAGAACGGACTGACGAATTATGGGCTCGTTCCCGAAGAGTGGGGCGGCGATACTCCCGTTTGTCCTATTTCTTGTAAGACCGGTCAGGGAATAACGGAACTACTTGAAAACGTAATTCTGGTTGCCGAAATGAAGGAACTGCTCGCAAATCCCGAAAGAGAAGCCCGCGGTGTAATAATAGAAGCTCAGCTCGATAAGGGCAAAGGACCTCTTGCGACCGTACTCGTACAGAACGGTACGTTGCATACGGGCGACAATATAATCTCCGGCACAGTCACTGGACGCGTCCGTGCAATGATAGACGACAAGGGCAGAACCGTAAAAGAGGCGGGACCTTCGATGGCTGTTTACGTCCTCGGACTTGAGGAAGTACCCAATGCGGGAGATTCCATTTTTGCCGTTTCCCAGGAGCTTATGAAGTCCGTAATGGACGAAAGAAAGCGCAAGGAAAGCGCAGAGATGGCGAAGAACGTCAGAAGAGCGGCAGACAATTTATTTGAAGGACTGTCCGACGGTCAGTTAAAGACGTTAAACGTTATCATTAAGGGCGACGTTCAGGGCTCGGTCGAGGCTGTAAAGCAGTCGGTTTTGAAGCTGTCTAACGACGAGGTTCAGATAAAGGTCATTCACAGCGGAGCGGGTGCGATTAACGAGTCTGACGTTATGCTTGCAGACTCGTCGCACGGTATAATTCTCGGTTTCAACGTACGTCCCGATACCAAGGCAAAGGCTACCGCAGAACGCGAAAAAGTCGATATCAGACAATACAGAATAATTTATGACCTTTTAGACGATATGGAGGCGACCCTTAAGGGTATGCGCGCTCCCAAGTACGAGGAAATTTACCTCGGTAAGTGCGAAGTCCGTCAGACCTTCCATATCACGGGTGTGGGCAATATAGCGGGTTGTTACGTGCTTGACGGAAAAATCGTGCGTGGCGGAAAACTCAGAATTTACCGCGACGACGTTCTCGTGGTCGAGGGCAACGTAAAGCAGTTGAAGCGTTTTAAAGATGACGTCAAGGAAGTCGCTTACAATTACGAGTGCGGTTGCGCAATAGAGGGCTTTAACGATATAAAAGTCGGCGATATTATAGAGTGCTACTCTATAGAAGAGATTGCCGCAAAATAACGAGGTTTTATGAAAGGCGTCAGAGGGGAAAGACTGTCAAGTCAGTTCCGTGAAGAAATTTACAGAGTAATATCCGTAGATTTACGAAATAAATATCCGCAGATGAGCGCGATTATAAGCGTTACCGACGTGGACGTTGCTCCCGATTTGAAAAGTTGCAGAGCGTATCTGAGTATCTACGATACCGATGGCGTAAGGCGTAAGACGACTTATGAAACATTAGTGCAGAACGCGGGTTACGTCAGACATGCGTTGTCAAAGGTATTACACGTAAGAACCGTACCCGAGGTGAGGTTTATTCTCGACGAGAGTATGGAGTACGGCGACAAAATAGACAAACTATTAAAAGGCATAGAGAGCACGGACGAAAAAAATGACTAATACGTCTTTGGCGGAAGTAGCCGCTATACTCAAAAAATCGAATAACGTTGCAGTCGCTTGTCACGTCCGTCCCGACGGAGACGCGCTCGGTAGCGGGCTTGCGCTCTGTTCGGCGTTAAAAAATGCGGGTAAAAACGCTTATATGCTGTGTGAAGAGCAATTACCTGAAAGGCTTGTTATATTCGAAGATATGCAAACCTTTTGCGAATTGCCGGTAGCAGTCGAGGAAATCGATTTATTCGTTTCCGTGGACAGCGCGGACGTTGCCAGAATAGGTAAGTTTGCGCCGTTATTCGAGGCTTTTAAAGGAAACACGCTCAATATCGACCACCATATTTCCAATCCGAAATTTGCAAAATACAATTACGTCTTACCCGACAGTACCGCAACCTGTGAAATTCTGCCTGAAATTTTCAATGCGGCAGGATTTGAAATAGATAAAAAAATAGCCGATTTTCTGGCTATGGGGCTGATTACCGACAGCGGCAACTTCTCGCACAGAGACGTCAGCGCAAAGACCTTTGCCGTTGCGTCCGAGTTACGCCGAAAGGGTGCGGATACCGCCTATATAGGCTATGAAATGTTCACGAGACAGACCAAGGGACGAGCGCTTTTGTATGCTAAAACCATTAACAAACTGCGTTTCGAACTTGACGATAAAATTGTTTTTCTGACGGTTACGCAGTCCGATTTCGAAGAGACGGGCACGGATAAGAGCCATACTGAGGGGTTTGTTGATTTCGGACTTTCCGTAGACGGGGTAGAGGTTTCGGTTGCTCTTATGGAAGTCAGACGCAATCAGTATAAGATTTCGTTAAGGAGCAAGGGTGCCGACGTAAACGCAGTTGCGGAAAAGTTCGGCGGCGGAGGTCATCTGCTTGCAAGCGGCTGTATGCTCTGCGGCGAATACGAAGAGGTTATAGACCGCTTGAGATACGCTATAAGCCTTCAACTATGACGGGATTTATAAACTTTGACAAGGCGATGGGGGACAGCTCTGCCAAAGCCGTTGCAATCATAAAAAAGCTCAGCGGTATGCCCTGCGGGCATATGGGTACTCTGGACCCTATGGCGACGGGCGTTCTGCCGATTGCGGTAGGTAACGCTACAAGGCTGTTCGATTATTTTCTGACCAAGCGCAAAATCTACGTTGCGACCTTCGCATTCGGCGAAGATTACGACACTCTGGACACGACGGGTAAGCTCGTATCAGACGGCGGAAGAGTGCCGTCGGTTGGCGAGATTGAAGCTGTAATTCCTTCCCTTGTGGGCGAGATTATGCAGGTGCCGCCGAAATACAGCGCAAAAAACGTCAACGGACGCAGAGGTTACGAGCTCGCAAGAGAGGGTAAAGATTTTGATTTACCGCCTAAAAAGGTAAACATATACTCAATAAAGATTTTAAAAGCGGAAGACGAGAAGTCGTTTTCGTTTGAAATAGAATGCGGCGGCGGCACTTACATCCGCTCGATTGCCCGCGATATGGCAAATGCTCTGGGTACGGTTGCGGCTATGAGTTCGCTTGTAAGAACCGTAAGCGGGCCGTTTAAAATCGAAGATGCCGTAAGGCTTGAAAATCTTAACAAAGATAACCTATATTCACACGTTATCCCTTGTGAAAATCTGTTACCTTTTGAAAGCATTTATCCTAAAGGTAGTACCGCGAAAAAGCTGTTTAACGGCGTAGCCGTTGAAGGCGATTATTGCGACGGAACATACAAAATTTTTAAAGAAAACGGTGATTTCTACGGTTTGGCAACCGCAGAAAAAGGCGTTTTAAAGGTGAGGACAAAATTATGTTGACAGTAATCGAATACGGAAAAGACGAGTACGAGTTTCCCGCGCTTATCGCTCTCGGGTGTTTCGACGCGATTCACCTCGGACACAGAGAGCTTTTAAAGCAAGCGAAATTGCAGGCAAAGATTAACGGTCTCGATTTGGGCGTTATGATGTTCAGAAACGGAAAGGGCGGCAAGCTCGTGTATTCCTTTGAAGAGCGTCTTGCGATTTTAGAGCAATTCAACGTTAAATTCGTTGTAGCAATTGATTACACGGATGAGTTTATGGCGACGGCGCCGCTCGATTTTCTTGCCGCACTTGAGGACAAAATCAACGTCAAGGCTTATATGAGTGGCAAAGATTTCCACTTCGGTGCGCAGGCTAAGGGTAAAGCGTCAACCTTAAAAGCATACGCAGAGGACGAAGACAACGGCGTTTGGTATATGCCCGTTAAGGAAGTTGACTGTGACGGCGAAAGAGTAAGTACCACACTTATTAAGTCGTGTCTTGAAGCAGGCGACGTTCAAAAAGCAGGTAAGCTTTTAAGCGGCGAGTTTTCGGTAAGCGGCGAAGTAGTGAAGGGCGCAGGCCGCGGTACCTCGGTTGTCGGTTATCCTACGGTTAATTTGGTTTATCCCGAATGGAAACAGCCTGTAAAATACGGAGTTTACAGTGTTAAATGCGAAATCGACGGTTCGGTTTACGACGGCGTAGCCAATTTCGGAACCTGCCCGACTTTCGATGACAACAGGGTTGCGCTCGAAGTCTATTTCGAAAATTTCAGCGGCGATTTATACGGCCGCGTACTTACGATTAAGTTCGTCGATTTTATAAGAGATATTCAACAGTTTGACAATGCCGAGGCGCTCAGCGAGCAGGTTAAATCCGATTTGGGCAAAGTTGCGACCGAGCAGGTTGCCGCGCCCGTATCCGAGCCTGTAAAGCAACCCGTAGCCGAAGTTAAACAACCTGTTGCCGCCACCGAAAAACCTCAACCTGCCGCACAGCCCGAAAAGGTTGTTACCGCCGTTGCGGCGGAAAGTAAATCTGCGGCTGAAGTAAAGGCAGAGGTAAAGCCCGTTGCTCAACCCGTTGCTCAGAGTACGGTTGAAAAGCAGCCCGAACCGCCCGTTCAGATGACTGCCGAGGAGAAGAAGCAGGCGTTTATAAATTCCATAGAGGAAGATTTCGATATCGATATGTCTCTTATTAAGGCTCTGCCTCCCGAAGAAGACGAAGAGTCTGTCGAAGATAATCAGCCCGTTGAGGAAAAAAGCGCTTCTCAGTCGGAGGGTGAAACCGACGTCGATTATTCAAGTCTCGACAACGGCTTCGACGAGTCTTCCGACGAAAAGGATTGATAACGTAAATTTTGAAATTAGGAGCAGTCGGAAGTGATAAAGTTCGGACCGAGCGGCAACAGTATAAGCTTTTACGCGATGGGCTACAAGCACACCGCGGAGGCGCCCGATTATCTTGATAAATTCAATCTTGACTGTTTCGAATATTCGTTCGGCAGAGGGATAACCGTGTCGACGGCAAAGGCGGAAGAGATAGGCGCGGCGTTTAAATTGAAGGGTAAGGAAATAAGCGTTCACGCACCGTATTTCATTAATTTTGCCAATCCCGACGACGAAGCCGCGCAAAAGTCTTACGGCTACGTATTAAACAGCGCAAAATATTTAAAATATTTCGGTGGAAAAAGACTGGTTTTTCACCCTGCCGCACAGGGTAAGGTAACGAGAAACGAAGCGGTTCAAAAGACTGCCGAGAGACTGAAAATTTTAAGAGACCTCATATACGAAAACGGACTTGAGGACGTTTATTATTGCCCCGAAACTATGGGCAAGCTCGCACAGATAGGTACGCTTGAAGAGATTGTAGAGTTTTGCAAGATAGACAAAGTTTTTCTTCCCTGCATAGATTTCGGTCATATTAATGCGAGGGAGCAAGGCAGTTTAAAGACCGTAAACGACTACAAGAGCCGACTTGAATTTATGATTGGCGAGCTCGGCTACGACAGGGTTAAGCATTTTCACGTGCATTTCTCAAAGATAATGTACGGCGGCAAAGGCGAAATAAAACATCTGACTTTTGAGGACAGCGAGTACGGTCCCGAGTTCGAGCCGCTTGCAGTAGCTTTAAAAGAGTTGAAACTCGAACCTTACGTAGTAAGCGAGTCCGACGGCACGCAGGCGGAAGACGCTTCCAGTATGAAACAAATTTACAATAGTATTGACATTTAGCGTTTTATTTGGTAAAATATTATGGTAAAAAATGTAATTGAAACCGTTTATTCACAGGTGGGTGCCGACACGCTCGTAACCTGTGCGGAAGATTTGAGGTTTTACGTTACGGGGTTCGAAAGTTCCTTCGGCGTATTGATTACCGACGCTGACGGCACTAAGTTTTTAACCGACCCGCGTTACCTCGAAGCGGCGCAAAAAAAGCTTGACGGCAGTAAAATCGCGGTTGAGCAATATCCTTCGGGTGTAAAACTTTACGAGCTTTTAAAGGGATACAAGTCGCTCGGCGTTCCGTTCGATAAAATCACTGCTAACGAATACAATTCGCTGGTCGGCGCAGGGTACGAGCTTATTGACAGCAGTGCGGCTTTTTCTAAGGCTATGTCTGTCAAGACCGAAAGTGAAATTTCGGATATAACGCTTGCCTGCGAGGCGACCGACAAAGCTTATTTACAGCTCTTACCCGAAATAAAAGAGGGGATGACAGAAAACGAGGTTGCCGCGCTTTTAGAGTATTATATGCGTAAAAACGGCGCAAGCCGCACGAGCTTTGATACTATATGCGCATTCGGCGCTAACGCAAGCGTTCCTCATCACGAGACGGGGAACACGCGTCTTAAATTCGGTGACCCCGTTTTAATTGATTTCGGCTGTAAAATTAACGGTTACTGTTCGGACTGTACGAGAACTTTTCTTTTCGGCGACGACGGTAAGCACGAAGATTTCAAACAAATCTATTATAGAGTGCTCGAAGCGCATATGCTCGTAAAGGAAAAGTTTACTGCGGGTATGACGGGAAGAGAGGGTGACGCGATAGCGCGCGATTACCTTGCAAAGTTTGACCTCGCTCAATATTTTACCCATTCTTTGGGTCACAGTCTTGGAATAAATATTCACGAACTTCCTTCACTTTCGCCGAGAGACAATACGGTGTTCTGCGACGGTATGGTCTTTTCAGACGAGCCCGGCGTTTACCTTGCGGGTAAGCTTGGCGTTCGAATAGAGGATACGGTCACGTTAAAGAACGGCAAAGTGTTAAGTTTAACAAAAACTGATAAAAATTTAATTATTTTATAATCATCATAAGCAAATTTTAAGGAGGAATAAATATGGCATCAATTTTAGCAGGCGATATCAGAAAGGGCACAACCTTCG
>CAYMUQ010000010.1:0-25898 GCA_964393805.1 uncultured Clostridia bacterium | reverse complement strand
CGGCTCCTACGCTTGTAGAGTGCCCTCATTGTCACGAGCTTATGCAGGCGCACCGCGTCTGCAAGAACTGCGGTTACTACGACAAGACCGAAGTGGTATCCCAGAAAGAAAGCAAGAAGTAATTAATTTATAATTTTGTACAAGCTAACGGGCTATGCGGAACGCACAGCCCGTTTTGTCGTGTGACGGAAAATTATGACATTATTATATAAGCGTATACATATTTCTTGCGTTTTTATACGGTAAATGTTATAATAATACAAACGGGCAGTCCAAAGGCGAAATGACTTTCGCCGCTTGTTTAAAGCAGTACGGACGGCTCGGGGAGTAGGTTTATGTATAAAATAGTCAAAAAGAAGGCGCTCAATCCCACCGTTACGATGATGGATATTTACGCCCCTATGGTCGCAAAAAAGGCTCAGGCGGGTCAGTTTATAATTCTCCGCGTGGACGAGGACGGCGAAAGAATACCTCTTACGGTCGCGGGCTTCGATAGAAGTGCGGGTACCGTCAAAATAATATTTCAGATAGTCGGCGGTACGACTATGCGCCTGAACGCCAAAAACGAAGGTGAGTATATTTCCGACTTTGTCGGACCTTTAGGTTGCGCCACTAAAACGGACGGAATAAAGAAGGTCTGCATAGTGGGCGGCGGCGTCGGCTGTGCTATCGCGTTACCCGTAGCTCAAAGGTTCAAAGAGCTGGGTTGCGAGGTTCATTCGATTATCGGTTTCCGCAATAAGGAGCTTTTGATTTTAGAGGACGAGTTTAAGGCTTGTTCGGATAAGCTTACGATTATGACCGACGACGGCTCGTACGGCAGACAGGGCGTCGTAACCGTTCCTTTAAAGGAAGAGATTGAAAGCGGCGAAAAATTCGACGAAGTCATAACCATAGGTCCTCTTATAATGATGAAATTCGTAGTCGCGACTACCAAGCCTTACGGCGTTCCTACGACCGTTTCTATGAACCCCATAATGATAGACGGCACGGGTATGTGCGGCGGTTGCAGACTGACCGTCGGCGGCAAGACCAAGTTCGCTTGCGTTGACGGACCCGATTTCAACGGCTTCGAGGTCGATTTCGACGAAGCTATGATGCGCTCCTCCGCATATGCGGACTTTGAAAAGCGCGAGAGGGACGAGTACTGTAATCTCTTTAAAAAGGAGGTAAAGTGAAATGGCTATCCAACCTAAGAAGAATGATATGCCCGTACAGGAGCCGAAGGTTCGCGCACGCAACTTCGAAGAAGTTGCACTCGGTTACAGCGAACAGATTGCCGTAGCCGAGGCTTCGCGCTGCCTCAACTGTAAAAATAAGCCCTGCGTTGAAGGCTGTCCCGTAAATATCGAAATACCTTCCTTTATACAGAAAGTCAAGGAGGGCGATTTCGAGGGCGCGTATAAAGTTATAAATCAAAGCTCTTCGCTTCCCGCAGTATGCGGCAGAGTTTGCCCGCAGGAAACGCAGTGCGAAAGCAAATGTACTTTGGGTATCAAATTCGAGCCCGTAGGAATTGGCAGATTAGAGCGCTTCGTCGCCGACAGACACAACGCAAATCCCGACGGTGATATTTCGTTGCCCGCTCCTAACGGTCACAAGGTTGCAGTCGTAGGTAGCGGTCCTTCGGGACTTACCTGTGCGGGAGACCTTGCCAAAAAGGGCTATAAGGTGACGGTGTTCGAGGCTCTTCACCTTGCTGGCGGCGTATTGGTTTACGGCATACCCGAATTCAGACTGCCCAAATCGATAGTGGAAAAAGAGGTAGAGACCTTAAAGAAATACGGAGTTGACGTCGAAACCAACGTCGTCGTGGGAAAAACCATAACCATTGACGAATTGTTCGAGGACGGCTACGAGGCGGTTTTCGTGGGTTCGGGTGCGGGACTTCCCCGTTTTATGGGTATTCCGGGCGAGAGCCTTAAGGGCGTTTATTCGGCAAACGAGTTTTTAACGCGCAGTAATTTAATGAAGGCGTACAAAGAAGACAGCCGTACCCCGATTATGCGCGGCAAAAAGGTTGCCGTCGTCGGCGGCGGCAACGTCGCTATGGACGCGGCGCGTACGGCGCTGAGATTGGGCGCAGATAAGGTTTACATAGTTTACCGCCGCTCTATGGAGGAGCTCCCCGCAAGGCGCGAGGAAGTCGAGCACGCCGAAGAAGAGGGTATCGAGTTCCTGCTTCTGAATAACCCCGTAGAAATTTTGGGATACAACAATCCCGATGACAGACGCGACCCGAAAAACGGTTTTGTCAGGGCTATGCGCGTTATAAGATGCGAGCTCGGCGAGCCCGACGAGAAGGGCAGACGCCGTCCCGTCGAGGTTGCGGGCAGTGAATACGAAATAGACGTCGACTGCGTGATTATGGCGATAGGCACGAGCCCCAATCCGCTCATAAAAAATACTACCGCAGGTCTGGAAGTCAACAGACACGGCGGTATAATAGTAGAAGAGAGTACGGGCAAGACCTCCAAAGAGGGCGTGTACGCAGGCGGCGACGCCGTCACGGGCGCGGCTACGGTAATACTTGCAATGGGCGCGGGTAAGACCGCGGCTAAGGCAATAGACGAATATTTGTCCGCAAAGGGCGCAGACTAAGCGTATGACGACCGATATCGAACTTGAAAATATGACCGCTTTCGTCGAAAGCATAAACGTCTACAACGCAGGCGAAATAATCTGCTATAACAAGCAGAACGAGAAATTCAACAAAATATGCGCGGTATGGCAGGGTATGCTTGCGGCGTCCCATCAAATGCCCGCGTACGGTGTAAGTCTGCACGGCGAAACGAGCAAGGCGATAAAGGAAGGAGTATGGGTCGAATTCAATTTCGCTCAGACCTTCTCAAACGGAGGTATGCCGTTTGAAAAATTACTCGTACACGCAGACCCCGAAGCTACGGGTTTTAACGTCATTCGATATAACAAGGGTGTAGGCTACGACGGCAGGTGCTTTTACTTCGACCTTTTAAACCACGATATGTCGGACTTTTATAATTGTTTGATTAGCTGATAAAAATATTTAAGCCCCGCGGCGTAATCGCCGCGGGGCTTTTCTATACATTATTATATAATCATAAGCTATTTTTATAGGCTTCGATAGCTCTTGCAAGCTGGTCGGGACAGGAGGTACCGCCTCGGCAGAGGGTACCTTTCAAAAGGTCGTGAACCTCGTCGATATCGCGACCTTCGCAAAGCTTTGCAACGCCCTGCGTATTGCCTCTGCAACCGCCTACTATAGTGACGTTTCTGAGCTTGTTTTCACTATCTACTTCGAATTTTATCTGACTTGAGCAGGTTCCTACGGTGTTATAAGTAAACATAATTTATTTCCTTAATCGCAAAGATTTTCGTAGATGGCGGAGTACACGTCGGCGGCTTTTTCTTCCCATTTTGCGTGTATCTTGCTTGCAGTTTTCTTGTCGGGAACGACGAATTTCAATTCCATAAGCGGCTGTACGGGCGCAAGAATTTTGAGATAGACGGTATAGGTGCCGTCCTTGTTCTGATAGTAGTCCGAGCGGCATTCCTGCTTGTTTTTGTATCTCGCGCTGTTTATCTTTATAAACTTGGAAATCTCTTCCCTGACGCTCTTCGGAATATTTATATAGAAGTTGGCAAGCGTCTCTCTTCCGTCGGGGGTTATCGAATACAGAGTATCCTCGTCGTCGCTGACGGGATAGATAAAGTTGTCGTCGATAAGCTTATGAAAGACGTTCATACAGTCCATATAGCCCATCCATTCGTTAGAGGTGGAGCACATATCGACTATCGTCTTTTCGGAAAGCGCACTCTCCATTTTGTCGAAGACGAAAAGAATTATTAATTTGTTCGTGGGTGTTTCCGAAAACTTCTGCATAATAATTGCCTTTTGCCTTCAAAATTGAGAATAAGCCTAACAATTATAACTAATATTTGAATTAAAATCAAGATATTTACGCGAAAAATATTTTATTTTGCACTATTGTGTGATATAATATATAAAACAAAAGCAGAAAAGGTGACGAACGTGGAGATTGTTAAAACCGTTAAAGAACAGATTACGGACTTTTTGGAGAAGTGCGAAGAGGTAAAAAACTGTAAATTTATAATGGCGACTACGAGGATAAAGGACTTGTTGAAATCAATCGTAAACAGTCCCGAGCTCTACGAGCTTTTCAATACGGTCGCCGCAAATTTCGACTATAACGCCGCAAAACAGCAGGCATTTATAGAGGTTGACTCCGCATTTTACGGCAACAGCCGCGTAGTTCTTCCCGACACCGTCGGCGACAGACTTGCCTTTATTTTCTGTCTTTTGGTCGAGTTTGACCGCAACGACATAAATCTGAACGTATTTTTACAGAAATTTTATCCCAAGGACGGAAGCTACTACGCAAGCTATCACCTCTTTTGCGACGAGGTAATAGGCAGTCTCGAAAATATTATCTGCGATATCTATTCGAAAGAGCTTGCAGAGAGCGAGCCGCCGATGATAGAAGAGGTTGCTCCGACGGTTGAGGAATTGCCCGCACCCGAAATTGAAGAAAAAGCGGCTTTAAGCTCCGACGCAATAATGCTTTTAAACGCCGTTTCCATTCTCATAGTCAGCGAACGCGACAATATCGAAGCTTCGGTTCTTGAAGAGGACGAAAAGACTGCGGGCAGTCTGATACTGAACAGCTTGCTTGAAGCTGTCAAAATCGGCGACGTTACCTTGATACAGGCTCTGACCTGCGGTTATAACTATTTTGCTTTGCAAAACTCGTTTATCAGTCAGACCTTTAACGATTTATTCGAGGCTCTCGCATCCTACATAGATATTTTATGAATTTAACCGAAAAGCAAAAAAGTTCAAAGACTGTCTACGACGGAAAAATTCTCAAGCTCTGCGTCGACGAAGTAGAGCTTCCCGACGGTTCGCAATCCGTAAGGGAGATTGTGCGTCACAACGGCGGAGCCGCCGTACTTTTCGTAAACGATGGAAAAATCGCTCTCGTCAGACAGTACAGATACGCCTACGGTAAAGAAACGTACGAAATTCCCGCAGGTAAGTTGGAAGCGGGCGAGGATGCCCGTAGCGCGGCAATGCGCGAGCTGGAGGAAGAGACGGGCTACCGTGCGCAAAAGCTTTCGCACTTGCAGGATATCTATCCGTCGCCAGGCTATACCGACGAAATCGTGCATATCTACTTTTGCGGCAGCGCGGACTTTATTGGTCAAAATCCCGACGCGGACGAATTTCTCGATTGCGTTTATCTGCCTGTAACCCAAGTCGTAGAGATGATAGAGCGCGGAGAAATCTGCGACGCCAAGACGGTTGTCGCGGTATATAAATATCTGTGCACTATAAAATAGTAAATAATAAAGGGGGTCTTACGACCCCCTTATTTTTTTGCCGCGGATTAGTTGCAACCGCAGCCGCAACCCTGCTTGCCGCAAAGTATGTTGGAGAGAGTTCCGTTCTTCCACATGCTGTATATAAGCGCAATCAGTATGGGCGTGCAGCTTCCGGCAAGAACGCCTTCAAGCCCGTCGCAGCTGGCGCCGGACGCGATTAAAAGCAGAATAAGTATCCAAAGGCAGCTGTTCGAGCAACCGCAGTTAGAAAAAAGGTTCATAAGTATCCTCCCGTAATTTAATCTGCAAGGCGTTATGTAAAAATTTTTGTTTTGGGTACCTTGCAGCCAAGCTAATGTTTATTATGCTTTATATTAAATAATATTTTTTTCCTGCAAAAAATGTGACTGTTACGATTTAACCGCCTAATCGCTTGCAATCAAATTTTGCGTTTGCTATAATTATATGAGCGTAAGTATATAATTGCGCCACCCGCGGCGAATATTCTAAACGGGAGTTCGACCGAAAAGCGGGTAAAAATATTTTTTTCTGCGGATATTCGAAAAGAAATCCGATGGAGGTGTTCTATGGAAAAGAAGAGAAAGCTCTTCACGGCAAAGTACGTATCGTATCTCGGCGTACTTACGGCACTCGTTATTGCATTTCAGATGCTTAGCGGGTTCATGAAAATCGGTGCTACAACATTCTGTCTGGTACTCGTACCGATTGCACTCGGAGGAATTTTACTGGGAGTTGCGGCAGGTGCGTTTCTCGGCGGGGTGTTCGGACTGGTTGTAATTATAGACGCTTTGATAGGTCTCGACCCTTTCACGCTGTTCCTTTTAGGCGAGCAACCGTTCTTCACCGTGCTTCTCTGCATTTTAAAGGGCGTAGCGGCAGGCGTAGTGCCTGCGTTAGTCTATAAACTAATAGCGAAAAAAAACAAGTACGCCGCAGTGTTCGTTGCCTCGATACTCGCTCCCATTTGCAATACGGGCGTGTTTGCAATCGGCGCTTTCATAATTATGCGCCCCATACTCGACTTTTTCGGCATGGCGGGAGTGGACACGACGGGGTTATCGCCCGCATATATAGTTTTCGTTGCTTTAATCGGCATAAACTTCTTTGTCGAGCTTGCAATAAACTTAGTACTGTCGCCCGCGGTTTATACGGTAAATAACGTCGTTGAAAAGAGAATTTCCGTAAAGAAAAAGAAAACGGTGACGGAAGAAAATAAATGATAATTTGTCTTGACGTAGGTAATACCAATATAAAGTACGCTCTGTTCGAAGGCGACGAACTGCGCCTTTCTTTCCGCGTTGCGACCGAGCATAAAAAGACCTCGGACGAGTACGGCGGACAGCTTCTGTCTATCCTCGCGACCAACGATATATCGGTGAACGATATAAAGGGCGGAATAATTTCTTCGGTCGTGCCGCCGCTTGACTACACGCTCGACAGAATGTGCCGCACCTATCTTAAAATCACGCCGCTTATGCTCGGTGCGGGATTAAAGACGGGTATGAACCTTCGTGTTGACAACGCAAGGGAAGTGGGAGCCGACAGAGTTGTAAACAACGTTGCGGCTTACAGAAAATACGGCGCACCCTTAATAGTTATCGATTTCGGCACGGCGACCACCTTTAACGCAATAAGCGAAAAGGGCGAATTTATAGGCGGCGTTATCGCACCCGGAATAAAGGGCTCGTTGGACAGCCTCGTCAACGGTACGGCAAAGCTTCCGAGAGTGGAAATCGTCCGTCCCGAAAAGGTAATAGGCACGAATACCGTAACCAATATGCAGTCGGGAATTTTTTACGGCTTTGCAAGTCTGGTCGAAGGCATAATAAAAAAGATGAAGAGGGAAATGAAGTCCGAAAACGTGACTACTGTCGCAACGGGCGGCTTTGCGGAAGTTATAGCAAAGGAAATTTCCTGTATAGACAAAGTGGATAAGCTTCTCACTTTAGAGGGCTTGAAATATCTGTACTACCTCAATGCGGAGGATAAATCATGAAAAAAGTCGGCGTAGCAATATTGGGACTTGGCGTAGTAGGCGGCGGAACGTACCAGATACTTACCGAGCACCGCGAAGATTACAAGCGCACCCATAAGATAGACTTAGTAGTCGAGAACGTGTTGGAGCTGAGACGCGAACGCGCTTTGGCTTTGGGCATTGAAGAGAGCAAGATTGCCGATAATATGGCGGTCATCTGCTCAAACCCCGAAGTCGATATCGTCATCGAGGTTATGGGCGGCGTAGAACCTGCAAAGACTTTCGTCTTACAGGCGTTAAATGCGGGCAAGTCGGTGGTAACGTCCAATAAAGAGCTTTACTGCAAATACTCGCACGAGCTTGAGAAAGCGGCGAAAAAGAACCATTGCGGTCTGTTTTACGAGGCGACCTGCGTAGGCGGCGTACCCGTAATCCGCGCGCTTTTGGATAATTTGCAGGGCAATACCATCAAGTCGATGATGGGAATTATAAACGGCACCACCAACTACATTTTAACCAAAATGTCGAAGGACGGCGTAAGTTATCAGGAAGTATTGAAAGAGGCTCAAAGTCTCGGCTATGCCGAAGCGAACCCCACCAACGACGTGGAGGGCTACGACGCTACATACAAGCTTTCGATTTTGTCCAGTCTTGCCTTCCATGCAAAAATTCCCTATACTAAAATTTACCGCGAAGGTATAACGGGTATATCCGTAAAAGACATAAATTATGGCAAAAAGCTGGGCTATGCGATTAAACTTCTTGCCATAGGCAAGAACGGCGAAAACGGAATAGAGGTGCGCGTGCATCCTTCGTTTATAAGTGTAAATCATCCGCTTGCCAGCGTAAACAACAGCTATAACGCCGTGTATTTAACGGGCGATGCGGTAGAAGACGTAATGATTTACGGCAGAGGCGCGGGCGCTTTGCCTACGGGCAGTGCGATAGTCGGCGACGTCATTTACTGCGCGACGCACACGAATTACAGATATTCGACTTTTGAAAATACTGCGGACGCGGCGCCGTCGACAAAGTTTATAGAGAACTTCGAAAGCGCGTACTATATCAGGCTCGAGGCGGACGATAAGTCGGGCGTGCTTGCGAAAATCACCTCTATATTTTCCAAGTGCGGTATAAGCGTTGCACAGATGATACAGGAAGACGGTTCGCAGGTGTCGGACAGCGCGGTGCCCTGTATATTCGTAACGCATAAGACCAAAGAGCACAGCGTCAACAAGGCGGTTGCGGAAATCAGCGCATTGAACGGAATTGCCAAAGTAGCTTCCGTCATAAGAGTAGTAAACTGAGTTATAAAGCAGGGTGTTAACCCTGCTTAAAATTTATGAAGGCTTTAATAGTAGAAAACGCATATATTAAAAATAAATCGCAGATTTCGCAGGCTGACAGAATAGCCGAAGAGTTGCGCCTTTTGGGCGTGCAGGTCAGCGTTTGTAAAAATTTCAATCTGGCGCGGATAAGAGGCGGCAGGATAGAGGCAGATGACTACGATTTTTGCGTTTTTCTGGATAAGGACAGGGTTACGGCAAGACTTTTGGAGGGGAGCGGACTGCGGCTTTTTAATAAAGGAGCGGCGATTGAAATCTGCGACGATAAAATGCTGACCAATATCGCTCTTGCTAAAGCGGGAATAGCCGTTCCGGACTGTATGTACGCGCCGTTATGCTATTATAATGACCAACAGCCCGACGAAAAGTTTTTAGACGAAGTCGGAAAAACTCTCGGTTTTCCGCTCGTGGCAAAGACCAATTTCGGCTCTCTCGGAGCGGGGGTTGCGCTTATAAATTCGGATGAAGAGCTGTATAGCTATGAAAAGCAAAATATGACGGTTCCGCACTTTTATCAGAAATTTACAGGCGTGGGCGGCGAGGATATAAGGGTAATCGTAATAGGCGGCAAATATTTGTGCGCTATGAGAAGATATAATCAAAACGATTTCCGTTCCAATATAGAGTTGGGAGGAAAGGGAGAAGCGTACTCGGCGGACGACGGATTGAAAGCGTTTTGCGAAAAAACCGCGCGCACTCTTAACTTGGACTATTGCGGAATAGACGTCATCTTTGGTAAGGACGGAAAGGCGTATATTTGCGAAGTCAACTCGAACGCCTTTTTTGCGGCGGCGGAACGGGTCTGCGGCGTCAACGTTGCAAAGGCTTACGCCGAATATATGGTAGGGCGCGTTGCCGCAGGCGGCAAAAAATAAAAGATTATTGGTAAGAGGAGAAACTTACATAAAAATAAAGAAGACAGCAATGAGCTGTCTTCTTTTCAAATTCGCCGTGTTTCGACGATGGCGCAGAGAAGAGGATTTGAACCTCCGGACGGGGTTAACCGTCACACGATTTCCAATCGTGCGCCTTAAACCGCTCAGCCATCTCTGCATTCGCGCTTTTCTCAAGCATAATTATAATATTAAATTTGAGCGAAAAAAGCAAGCAGTTTTATGCAGTTGTGTAATTTTGTAAGCAAAATCTTTGCGTGAGCCCTATAATAAAAGGCGGCAAGCTCGAACGAACTTGCCGCCTTCGCATAATTAAGTCACCGTCCGTTTAGCCGCAACAGTTGCCGCACTGATTACAGCAGTTGCACGAGCAACAGTCACAGTCGCAACAATGGCAGAAAATCGTGATGACGGGCGGGGGAGTGGGGCTGTTGATTTCAGTCGTTACGATATTGCTGTCCTGCTCGGCGGCGACCGTCTGTCCGTCGGGCAATACGAAGTCGAACGCGGCGTTCGACTGATTTTGTACGGTCGTATCAGTCTCTTCGTTTATTTGCACCTGAAAGGTTACGGTTACGCTTGCCTGCGGAATGAGGTTCGCGGCAAAGAAGCCCGCGGCAGGGTCGTAGGCGGGATAGCTAACTCCGTCAATGGTTACAGACCCGTCCACGAATGCCGTGCCCTCGGGAATTTCGTCCTTGAATACTACGTTGGTTACGGGAATACTGCCCGTGTTGGTAATCACCGAAGTGTAGGTCAGAATATCGCCGATTGCGGCAACCGTCTTGTCTACGCTTTTTACGTTGGTTACCTGGCGCACTATTATAAACACTGCGACGGGGTTTGAGTTCGAAAAGCCCGTAGCGGTGTAGCCCGCAAACGGATTGAATTCATAGTCCGCCCTCGCAATATTGAAAATAGGGTTGACGACGGGCAGTGAATTTACCGTTACCTTAAACGTCACCGTTACCGATTGGTCTGGGGTAATGGTAGGGATAACGACGGGTAACGCGCCCGCATACGGCGTACCGTCAACCGTTACAGAGTTGGGAACAAGGACCGTTGAGGGCGGAAGCAAATCGGTTATCGTGACGTTCAGAGCGTCGACCGCGCCCGTGTTTTGAAGGACGAGCGTATAGGTGATTTCTTCGCCCACGTCCGCATACGTCTTGTCTGCCGACTTGGTTATTTCGACGTTCGCGCCCTTGCTGTCGATTTGCAGTGCAAGCGCGTTGGGAACGTACAGATCGCCGTCGCTCGTAAAGCGTATGACCGCACTGCTCTGGGCGGGCGCAAGCTTGTCGGAGACGTCGACGGCGGTTATATCCCAGCCCTGTCTGCCGGCCGAGATATTCGTACCCGCGGCGGCGTTTGCATTACGGTTGCCGAACGTGCCCGATGTGTCGAGAGTGCCGTTTACGTCATTGATTTGCGAGGCGAAAAAGTTGTCTTCGGGGTTGTTCGTGCCAGACAGGGTTTCGAGGGTGGCAACGCTCTGCCCGAACAGCATCTGGTCACCCGTGAGCACCGCGTCGCCCTCCTGAGCCGAAACGAAAATTTTACCGGTAACGGGCGCTACGTCGGGTGTAAGGAAGTCAGTCACGGTTATGGTCGTACTGCCCGTGTTGGGGGATACGACCGTGCCGCCTACCCAGATTGTCAGATTTCTCAATGGCGAGGTGCCGTTCTCGTAAGCTACCGCAAGCGTCCAGCCGGCGTGGTTAGTGTCCGCGGTACGGCTATCTATTGCTTCAATGAGCGCGGGGACACCCTGGACGGAGTAAGTGCCGCCGAGTGCGGGCTTTACCAGAGCGGTAACGTCCGCAGTTCTGACGTAGAAGCCTACCGTAATATCGTCGGCGGGAATATTGAAGGTCTGCGCCGTTGCGGGGTCGGGCGCGACGGTAGACGCGCCGAGAGGAGTGGTAAAGGTTATACTGTTGTTAATCAGGGCGGAAATATTGTTCTGCGACGAACGGAACAAGCCGCCCCATACGAGTTCCGCGTGCAGAATAGTAGAGCCTGCGGGCAGGTTCAAGACCGCGTTAGAGCCGTTCTTCGTATAGTCGAGCGTAGTACCCGCAGGGAAAGTCCCGACTTGCAAGGTAGTGTCTAGACTTGTAAACGCACCTATCGAACCCTCCGTGCCGGGGGCGTTCTGGTTGGAAGCTTTGCTAAGCCCCAACGTATTGCCCGTAAAAACTATTCCGCCTTTTTTAACGTCGGAATATCGTTGAATAAAAGGCATAATAATCTCCTTTGTAAAAAAAATACTACATACCCGCACTTGCTTGCGCAAGAGTGAATATGTAGTAACTTCTACATTATATGAATGGGAAAAGAAAATTGTTTTAATTTAAAAGCTTAATAAATTTTTATCTAACAGAATTTCGTTCTTTCGCACCTTGCGCCACGAAAAGGTTTCGACAAGTTCGTCGAGCGATGCGGGTCTGTTTTTGTCAATCAGCCCCGCGCAAAACGCAAGAAAACCGAGCACGCGTTCGGGGGAATAGCTTTCTACAAGCCTTGCCGCGCTGTCGCCCTCGCTCTTGCTGAGCTTACGACCATCACCGTCGCACACGAGCGGAATGTGATAGTAGGACGGAGGGGTATAACCCAAAAGCCGCATAAGCCAAATCTGGCGTGGAGTACTTAAAAGCAAATCGTTGCCGCGTACGACCTCTGTAACGCCGCTCTCGCCGTCGTCTACTGATACTGCAAACTGATAGGCGTACACGCCGTCGCTTCGGCGCAGAATGAAATCTCCGCAACCGTCTTTAAGGTTCTGTACCGTCTTACCCGCAACCAAATCGCAGAAGGCTATTTCTTCGTCTGGAACTACCACGCGGTAGCAGGGGCGGCGCGTTGCGCTCAGCTTGTTTATTTGCTCTTTCGTAAGTTTTCGACACGCGCCTGAATATATAACACTGCCGTCGATTAAGCGCGGAGCTTCCGCCGCGTGAAGCTGTGCGCGGGTGCAAAAGCAGGGGTATATGCGCACTTTTTTTGCAAGTTCGCGCTCTTTTTCGGCGTACACTTTTTCGCGTTCGCTCTGCCATAGTATAGGCTCGTCGCTCGTCAGTCCCAACCTGTCGAGAACGGCGATGATTTTGTCGGCGGAAGAGCGGGGACATCTCTCGGTGTCTAAATCCTCAATGCGTACCAAAAACTTGCCGCCCGCGCTCTTTACGGACAGATAGGCAAGCAACGCGCACAAAAGGTTACCCGCGTGCATTTCGCCGCTGGGAGTGGGTGCAAACCGCCCCGTAGGAATTTTGGAGTTGTTTTCACAGTCCATCAGTATAAAACAAACGAATCGATGTAGGTATCGCCCGTACATCTTATTTCCACGCTATGTTTACCATTTGAAAGCGGCTCTGAAATATAAGTAAGGTCTGCGGTGCCCGCGGGCTTTTTAATGTTGATAGAATCAACTTTCTTACCGTCAACCCATACCTCGAAGCTGCTGTCGTAAAGAGCGGAGGTAAGGACTGCGACGCGGGTTCCCGTGAACTCGAATTTTACTTTGCCGCCGTTTTTACCGTGATACAAAAGACCGAAATTTGAAGTGCCTTGTTCAACGTTCCACTTGGTTTTATCGCTGTATACGAACGCGGCGTTGTCGGGAGTGATATGGTTAGCTCCGTTGCCCGTCAGACGCAGAGTGTCGGCAAACTGTAAATCGTAGATTGCAAGTCTGTTAGTACCGCTTCTGGTGGCTGTTACGGTAAGCTTATAGTATCTGAACGTAAAAGTGTTACTTAGTTCAAAGTCAGCCCACTCCGCAGGTGCGGACTTGTTAGTCCAGCTTCCCATATCAAAGAAGGTTTCCCCGTCTAAACTTCCCTGTAAAGTAAAGTCTTTGGGGAATGCGTTTCTGTGATTGTTGTTCGATTTACTGGTGTACAGTCTTAAAGTGTTAGCCGTTATTTCTTTTCCTGCATCAATCGTAAAAATTGCGGGATTAGAAGGCGTAATCATATTGGCGGCGCCGTCACCCGAATGAATATAGGTGGAGGGGTCGCCGTCAAACAGATGTCCGATTGCAAACTCGGCGGTGTTTCTCCAGGGAACGTAGTTTGACTGCGCTTCGATATAGGTCTGCGATAATCCTTCGGTTACGACGATGGTTTCACCGACGTAGTTAAAATTGTAATCTCTTACGTAGAAGTAATCGGCTTCGAAGCCGTTATTATTGGGGAATTCGTAACTCGACCTGTAAGCGTTGACGTAGGGTTGACTGCCGTTAACGTTGGCAACGGTGGGGGGGACGGATTTTGCGTTTATTACTTCCTCTTCGGAAACTTGCGCGCCTACGTTGTCTAAGTAGTAGGTTTTAGTGAAAAGCGCTTCCTTTTCCTCGTCGGTCATTGCGTTGTATTCCGCCTGCGAAACCTCGTTTTTGAAAGCATTGTCGCGGTAATATTTAATTTGCTGAGTGAATTGCGGGTCAGTCCATTGGCGCATACCTACGCCGATATAGCTGGCGGCTGACGGATCGACGATAAGCACTTCCCTTATGTACAGCCAGTTTTCTATTTCGCCGTTTTCATTCACCGCAATAGTATAGGCGGCAGTTTCCGGGAAATTCTCTGCCGAGCCGCTTTTAATATAAACTTTACCTTCGTCAAACATAACGTCGAAGTAGGTTTCGGCATGGCTGGGGCGGAAGTAAGCGTTGGTTTTGCCGCTCTCAATCGGGGTGTCCTTTGTAATTCTTGCACCGAGACTGTAATTCGTGCCGTCGGGCGAGTAATACAGCGCACAGTTGTTTCGTCCTCTGAGATATACGCGGTAGGTGCCGTCGTTGTCAAAGTACAGCTTGCCGTTAATAACCTCGATATTGTTCTTGTGGAAGAAATATTTATCGGGTGCGTCGGGATATTTATTGCGGTTTGCTTCCGTGTCGGGATAGAACCATATATCCGTGTTTGCGTTCTGCGTGGGGTTGAACTGATTTTGTGTAACGTTCGTTGCACTGCCCGCAAAGTTCGCGTTAAACGCCTCAACCGCGTCGGAGTACATAGTTTCGTCAGTGTAGGTGTAGGTAGTTCTATCGAGCGTCATTTTGGTGGTTTCGTTCGAAATCTGGAATTCGAGTATCAAATCGACGTCGTCAACCTTGAACGCACCGTCGTTCTTTACAATTTCGAGCGTTACGACAATCTGTCCCGAAGTCGAACCCGTCTTTGCTCCCGCCGCGGGAGTATATTTAACGTTGAAATTATCGGTAATCTCGATTGAGCCTTTTGCGGGCTTGGTTACGCTCTTTATCCTGTAAGTGAAGCCGTCGGGTATGACTATGCTGCCGCCCGCGTACTGACCGCCGGGAGCGTTGTAGGGGTTGAGGTCGATATTGAACGGCGCGTTGGCTATTACGTACGGTTGCATCGTCTTAAAGTACTTCTTTTCGCCGTCGTACATATAGCTTCTGCCCGTCTGGTATACGCACGCAACGGGTACGAACATAGGATATTTTGCGTTCTTGACGTCGTCGGAAGGGGTATATTTATTGTTGCCGCCGTTATAATAAGAGTTTGTCAAGCCTGCGTAATACGTCATATCGTTATGGGTAACGGTCGCCCATTTATTGAAGTACTTATTCGCGCCGCTTGCTCCGCGCGCTTTTATAAACGCTTCCGCACCGAAATTGTGCAATAAAGTCGAATAAACCGCAAGACCGTTAGTGGAAGTAATCTGTCCGGTTTTTATGCGTTGCAACGTCCAGGTCGCGCTCGTGTAATTGTTCCAGCCGCCTAAGCCCGCCGCGCCGTAAGTGCCTATTCCTCTTTTTGAGGATATGTTGGTAAACAGCGCGTATGAAACGATATTTAGCCCGTTGTTGGTGGTTTCGCCGTCCGCGCCCGAACCCAAGCCGTAGTTTTGGAAGTTGTGGTGGTATTCGTGGAAGTTACCCCAGCTTCCGGAAGAAACTAAGGTATTATAGTTGAGTGATTGCGACATCCAGCCGAGAGGGCAGTTTACCGAACTTCTTCCGGGGAATGCAACCGCCGCGCCCGCCGCAACGAATGCGTCGTAAATGAATACTATGCCCTGTTTACTGCCGTTGGTAGTCGTAACCGAGGAAACCTTTTCCCAGAGAATTGCCGCCTTATAAAGCGCGTCGTAAGAGAAAGCCTCCGCATAATATCTCGGACCCGAGTGGAGAACGCCGTAATTCCATACTTCCAAATCGAAGTAGGGAACTTTCGAGGTCTCTTTAATTCTGTTGAATTCCTCTTTCGTGGTGTAACCCAAAATGAAGTGGAGGTATTCGAGACCGCCCGAAATTTTAGTCGTAAACTTAACGCCCGCATTGCGGATGTAAATTGGACCGCCTACGAACGAGCCGACGTATCCCGTCCAGGTGTCGGTATTCTCATCGTAAGTGCAGGTGGATTTGTTTAAAACGAGGGTGGTCAGAACGATGGGTATACGCTGCATCTGGTTTTTTCCGACCCAGATGTTGTTCGCCTGACCGTTGTAGAGCGCCTGACCGATATGTATGGAAATACCGCCCGTCGCGTTCATATCCGCGCCGCTTATCTCGACCTTTATGACCTCGCCCGCGGGAGCGTACAGACCAGTAACGCCGTAGCTCGAGTAGCCGCGTGAACGCATGGTTATTTCTTTGACTACGGCCTCAGCGTCGTCGGAAATTTCGTAAGTTACGCCGTTTTTCGTTGCGCCTTCACGGTACATTCCGTGCGCGTAGTCGGCGGCGGTATGCTTATAAAGCTGTCTGTAATTTTCGGGGGAATATTCTTCTGCGGTTTTGCCCCATACGAGCGAATGTATCCACTCGTTGTTTTTGTACTGATAGAGGTAACCGTTCGCGTCCATTTTCGTGTACTTGTCTGGGGTCTGCTCGCCGCCTCTGTTGGCGCCTCTCGTTCCCCAGGCGGCAAGATAACACGCCTCTTGTACAAGCGCACCTCTCGCCGCTTGTTTAGCTTCGTCCGAGCCTATTACGTGATTTAACGTAGAACCGTATTTGGGGTAACGGGCTTTATTTCCGAAAACGGCGTTGACCTCTTCGCTGGCGAAAGCAGAGCCTTCGTTTTTAGTTCCGTCAACGGGCTTAACTCTTTGGTATGTTTCGCCTGTAACTTTGCCGTAATAACCTACCGCGGTAGTATTGGTGTACTCGTAATCGAACGCGTCCTGCGGCAGGTCGGCATGGTCGACGGAGCTAAGAAGCTTCGTGGTTTGAGAAACCGGTTTGTCGCCGCTGATCGTCGTAGAAGCCAAATCTGCGGGCGGTTCGTTAGACGAGAATGGAGGGATACTGTTGCCCTTGTTGCACGATTTCGTGCCTACTACGATGCCGATAACGATAGCTATTACCAAAAGGAACGCCACGGCGGCCATGATTATAATCTTGGTCTTCTTCGGGTTTACCGCCGCAACTGCCTGAGCTTTGCCCGAACCGCCGCTCTTTTTAGCTTTTGCAGACTTTTCCGCAGGCTGTTTTTGCGCTTTTTCGGGTTTAGCCGTCGTTGCCGCGGCGGGTTTATTTACTTTTTCGGGCTTTTGCGCCGCAACGGGCGTTGGCGCAGTCTTAGCCGCTGGCTTTGTGCTTGCCGCCGTTTTAGAAGGCGCCGCCTTCTTTACGGGCGTTGCCGCAGTCTTAGCCGCGGGTGCAGTCTTAGTCGCCGTAGTAGGTTTTGCCGCAGTGGTGGAAGGCTTTGACGCCGCGGTTTTTGTTGCGGGCTTAGCCGTTGCCGTGGTTTTTGCGGCAGGCTTGGTTGCGGTTGATTTAGGCTTAGTAGCAGTTTTGGGATTTTTATCTTTTTCCGCCATAAAAAACTCCTCGTTCAACAAGTTGACGTTATTAATATTTCAATACAAATTGTATCACTCGTTAATATGAATGTCAATATATTGTGGTGCGCGTACGCGTATGTGAATTTTTTGCATATTAGTTGGTCAATAGGAACATTGCGACAAACAAAATTGTTATAACCCACGTTACTATTGAAATTTCTTTGATTTTGCCCGTAAAAATCTTGACGAGAACGCAGGATATAAGTCCCACGCCGATACCGAACGAAATGGAAAATCCGAACGCCATTACAGTAATCGTCAGGAAGGCGGGCAGAGCCTTTGCTGGACTTGACCAGTCTATGTCTTTTACCGACGACATCATCAGCACGCCAACCCAAATAAGAGCGGCGGCGGTGGCGCAGTCTGGTACGATTTTGGCAATGGGACTTAAGAAGGTTGCAAGTAGGAAGCAGATTGCCGAAACGAGAGCCGCAAAGCCTGTTCTGCCGCCTGCGGCAACGCCCGATGACGCCTCGACGTAAGTGGTTACCGTAGTGGCGCCGCAGACCGAACCCACGCAGGTTGCAATCGAGTCCGAAAGCATACACTCGTTCATTCTCAAAGGGTTGCCGTCACCGTCTAAAAGTCCGCCCTTGGAACACGCGCCGTACAGCGTGCCGAGCGTGTCGAACATATCTATCATACAGAGCGAGAGAGCGGAAGTGATTAAAAGCACTACGAGCTGACCCGCGTTGTGATCGTTTAAGTACCCCGAAAAATTAAAGCCGTCGGAAAAAACTTTACCTACCGATTCCTTGCCCCAGTCGGCAAAGGCGGTAAAGGGGGAATCAAAGGTAATTGACTTGAACATCGCAAGACATTCGCCGTCGTTCCACGCGCAACCCAGCCCCGCGAAAATAAAGTAGAGTGCAGTCGTGCCGAGCATTCCCCAAAGTATACCGCCTTTTATCTTTTTCGCAGTTAGGATACCTATGGCGATAACGCCTATAAGGGCGAGCGCGGCTCCGATTGTCGAAAGGTAGGTTATCTTACCGCCCAACACGTTGAAAGAAGTAAATCCTACGCCGCCGCTCGAAAACTTGACGAGACCCGCGTTTTTAAAGCCGATGAGCGCGATAAAAAAGCCTATGCCTACGGGTATGGATATTTTGACCTCGTCGGGTATTGCTTTTAAAATCTTTTTTCTCAGTCCCGTTGCCGTAAGAGTAATGAAGATTGCGCCGTCCAAAAGAACGAATACCATTGCGTTGGCGTAGGTCAGACCCATACCGTCCGCAAGCAACGTTCCGGTTACGTACACGGTTGCGCCCAGACCCGATGCCTGTGCGAGCGGCATTTTGGCGAGAAGAGCCATAAGCGTCGTTCCCATAATCGCGCCGAGCGCGGTTGCCACGTACACCGCGTTAAACGAAACGTGCGGGTACGCGCCGTCTACGCCGTACATTTTGGGTACAACCAAAAGCGCGTAGACCATTGCCATAAATGTGGTAACGCCCGCTATAATCTCGGCTTTGTACGAAGAGCCGGCGGCGGTTATACCGAAAAATTTATCAAATTTACTTACCTTTTTTACGGACGCAAGTTGCGCCTCACCGCCGTCCTCGGGCGGCTGAATATTTTCATTGTTTTCCATTTGTAAAAGCCTCTCTTATTTTTCGTAAACTTCGCGCTTTAAGATAGCAATGTAGGGTAGGTTGCGGTATTGTTGAGCGTAGTCAAGACCGTATCCCACGATAAATTCGTCGCCCACCTCGAAGCAGGAAAAGTCCGCTTTAATATCGACTTTTCTGCGCGACGGCTTGTCAAGAAGAGTTACGACGGTAAACGACTTTGCGCCGCGCCCGACTAACAGGTCGCGCATTTTGTAGAGAGTGTTGCCGCTGTCTACGATGTCCTCTACCAAAATAACGTCGCGTCCCTCGACCGACGCCGCTAAATCCATAACTATTTTGGGCATCCCCGAACTTTGGGTGGAGGAGCCGTAAGATGAAATTGTCATAAAATCAATCTGTACGGGTGTCTCCATAGCGCGCACGAGGTCGCAGAAAAACATAACACTGCCTTTAAGCACGCTTACGGCAAGCGGCTTTTTGCCTTTAAAGCGTTCGTCAAGCCAAGCCGCAGCTTCTTTGACTTTTGCTTGGATTTGTTCCTCGGTTAAAAACACGGACTGTAAATCTTCGTTCATTTGTAAGGCTACTCCTTTGTTAATATATTAAGTAAATTATATCACACCTTCCCCAAAAATCAACGATGAAAGCGTTATGCATTTTATATAAAATATAAAAAAATACTTGTTTTGTCCGAAATTTCGTCGTATAATCAAATCGTAAGGGGTTGAGCTTTAAGTAAGCCCCGTAAACTGCGAGGTGAAATTATGAAGGCTCTGATTATTTCTTTATGCGTGGTGGCGGCGGTAGCACTGTGCGCACTTGTAATCTTTATTTTATTTCACGAAAAGAAGGACAAGACGGACGAACTGCCTCAACGCAAAAGCGTCAGAGAAAAACAGATGCAAAATACCGTAAAGCCTAAAAAACAACCCGTTGAAAAGCCTGCGGAAACGGTAGAGAAAATCTCCGAAAAGAAGGCGGAGCCGATTGCTTCGCCCGAAAAAGAGGTAGTACCCGAAGTCGTAACGGCTGTCGTTGACGATACCGACGAGGACGAAGTCGCAGAAAGACGGCTTGTAAAAGAAAACGGCGAAGTAAAGTACATAGTAATAAAGTACAGCAAAAGTTTTCAGGCAAAAATCATTCAGAGCGACGCGGTAACCAAAAGCTATTATTCCGAGCTTAAAAACAAGTTGCTCAGCTACGGCGTCAAGAGCCGTATGAGCTGGAAGCGGGAGACCTTCCGCTCGGGCAGAAAGACGCTTGCGAAAATGCGTATGCGCGGCAAAACGCTGTCGGTTGCGTTCGCCTTGAACCCCGCCGCGTTTGACGGTACCAAATACCACGTCGAAAACGTCGCGGAAGTCAAGGCACTTGCCGATACTCCCTGTCTGTACCGTATTAAAAACGACAGGCGCGTGCGCTATGCAAAGGATCTTATAGAGCGCTTAATGGAGGAAAACGCTGTTCCTGCGGCGCTTAATTTCGCGGAAACCGACTATGCGGCAACCTATCCTTACGAAACCACCGAGGCTCTTTTGAACAAAAAGCTTATAAAAGAGCTTACAGACGAGGAGGCGCAGAGCGGCACGGCGTTTAAGTCGAGCGATATCCGTAAAAGCGTTTCGGCAACCGAAGCCGACGTTCTGATGAAGGACGAAGTAGCCGAAATACTTATTGAAAGTCTGGGCGGCGTCTCGGACAGAAGCAAGACGGGTATAATAAATATCGACACTCTCTCGCAACATTTTAAAGACGGCGAAACGGTTACGCTCGAAGATGTTAAAAAGAGGGTGAAGGGATTTGGTAAGAACGTTACCTACCTCAAAGTGCTTGCGCGCGGCACGCTTGATAAAAAGCTGACGGTGGAGGCGGACGGCTTCTCGCTTCAGGCGGCAAAAATGATTATTTTAACGGGCGGCAAAGCCGTTAAAAAGTAAACCAAATCGAAAATCCCCCGACCGAATGGTTGGGGGATTTATTTTTTTGCAGTACAGATTTAAGCGTAGCGTATACAAAAATTTACCAACATTTGTTATAAAATTACAAATTCGGTAATTCCGAAAAAACGCCGTTGCAATTTCACAATTTTTTCACTTTGCGCGCTTATAATGATTTATAGTTTGTTTGACTTTAAATATTAATCTAAGTAAAATAGAAGTCTGTATTATCATTTAAACGAGAGGTGAATTAATGATAAAAACTCTTTTAAAGAGCGTCAGAGAATATAAAACAGCCTCGATACTTACCCCGATATTAATGGTGGGCGAAGCGGCTATGGAGATTATAATTCCGTTTTTTATGACCTTTATAGTCCGCGAGCTCGAAAACGTTTCGAAGGGGCTTCAGTCGTCTGTCGACGGTAAAATAATTGCAATCTACGCCTCGGCAATGGTAGCCAGCGCTCTTCTGGCACTGCTGTTCGGTGTTCTCGGAGCAAAGCTCGCCGCGAAGGCAAGCTGTGGTTTCGCGCACAACTTGAGAGAGGATTTGTACAATAATTTACAGACTTTCTCGTTTGCTAATATTGACAATTATTCAACTTCGAGCCTCATAACGCGTATAACCACCGACGTAAGTAACGTGCAGATGGCGTATCAGATGAGTATAAGAATGCTCGTCCGTGCGCCCGTGCTTTTCATTGCTTCCATCGTTATGACGCTTTTAATCGAGCCCTTTATGGCGCTCATATTCGGCGGAGCGGCAGTTCTTTTGGGAATAGTCGTCGCTATCTGCGTAATTAAAGTTATACCTTATTTCCGTACGATGTTCAAAAAATACGACGATTTGAACGCCGTCGTTCAGGAAAATCTGACGGCAATCCGCGTTGTTAAATCTTACGTCCGCGAAGACAGAGAGAATTCAAAAATGAAGAAGGCGTCCGAAGACGTTTACCGTTATTCCGTCAAAGCGGAGAGAATACTCACCATAATGATGCCTATGGTGATGTTGGTACTGTTCATATGCAACATAACGATTTTAACCGTAGGCTCGAATATGTTCGTCGGCAACTTTGCAGGCAGCGTAAGTCCCAGTCAGATACAGACGCTCATTCAGTATTCGGCGCAGATTTTAACCGGCGTAATGATGGTTGCGATGTGTCTCAACTTCATATCGCTTTCCAAGGGTTCGGCAGACCGTATCTGCGAGATGCTCAACGAAACGACCACTCTTCCCAAGCCCGTCAACCCCGTGTTCGAAGTTGTCGACGGCTCGGTTGATTTCAAAGACGTCGATTTCTGTTATTCGCAGAAAGCCGACTTAATGGTGCTCAAAGATATATCTATTCATATTGATGCGGGTGAAACGGTGGGAGTAATAGGCGCTACGGGTTCGGGCAAGACCTCGCTCGTTTCGCTTATTCCCAGATTGTACGACGTGGCTCAGGGGTCGGTTGAAGTCGGAGGCGTGAACGTAAAGGACTACAGCCTCGACGCGCTCAGAAACAGCGTCGCAATGGTACTGCAGAAGAACGTTCTCTTTTCGGGAACGATAGCCGAAAACCTCCGTTGGGGCGACGAAAACGCTACGGACGAGGATTTGCGCCTTGCCGCCAAACAGGCTTGCGCCGAGGAGTTTATCGAAAACCTTCCCGGTAAATACGAATACGATTTAGGTCAGGGCGGCGTGAACGTCTCGGGCGGACAGAAGCAGAGACTGTGCATAGCGCGCGCAATGCTTAAAAAACCCAAGGTAATAATTTTCGACGACAGCACTTCGGCGGTAGATACCAAGACCGACGCCGAAATAAGGGCGGCGCTTAAAAAGCACGCCCCCGAAACCACCAAGATTATAATCGCTCAGCGTATCGCCTCGGTGCAGGACGCCGACAAGATAATAGTCCTGGACGACGGCAGAATTAACGGTATAGGTACCCACGACGAGCTTATTAAGTCCAACGAAATTTACCGCGAGGTCTACGAATCTCAGGTCAAGGGAGGTGAAGAGTAATGCCGGGACCCAATATGGGCAGCGGAAAACGCGCCAAAACTCCTATGAAAACTTTGGGCAGACTTATAAAGTACGCCTTTTCGAACAATAAGCTTGCAACCTGTTTCGTATTCGTATTCGTTTTACTTTCGTCTGCGGCGAACGTCCTTGCGGCGTCGAGAGTTGCCGAAATTACCCAAGCTTTGTTAAGATATGCGGATTACGTTAAAAACCCTACGGGCTATGAGTTTGCATACACTCTGAGCTACACTATGAAAATAGTGTACACAAACATAATAATTATGGGCTGTATTTATTTCGTCGGCTCGCTGTCGTCGTTTACCTACAACCTCATAATGATGTATATAGCGAACAGCACTCTGAAAAAGATGAGAATAGAGATGTTCTCTAAAATGCAGACGCTTCCTATAAAGTATTACGATACGCATACTCACGGCGACTTAATGAGCCTTTACACCAACGACGTAGACACTATGCGTCAGCTTCTTTCGCAGACGATACCGCAACTCATTTCGTCGTTTTTAACGCTTCTGTTTGTGCTTGCGTTTATGATTTACTACAGCGTGACGTTGCTTTTGGTCGCATTCGTCGTTCTCATTCTGATTTTCTTCGCCACGAAGTTTATTGCGGGCAAATCCGCAAAACATTACATCGTGCACCAGAAGGCGCTCGGCGCGCTCAACGGATATATCGAGGAAATGACAGAAGGACAGAAAGTCGTCAAGGTTTTCTGCCACGAACAAAAGGCGAGAGAGGGTTTCAAAAAGCTCAACGACGAATTAAACGAAGTCGGCAGTACGGCTAACGCATACTCGTTCCTTTTAGGACCCGTAAACAACAACCTCGGTTATCTTCAGTACGTACTCGTCGCGGTAGTCGGCGTGCTTATTATGGCGTTCGGCAACGAAATCGGACTTTTGTCTATGTACACAAGTATAACCAATGCGGGCGAAGTAAACCGTATGGCGGTTATGGCGGGTTTAATGGTGTCCTACCTCATGTACACGAGGCAGTTCAATATGCCCGTTCAGCAGGTTTCGATGCAACTCTCCGCGATAGTTATGGCGCTTGCAGGTGCGGAGCGTATATTCGAAATGGTAGATACCCCCGCAGAGGACGCGGGCGGAAACATAACCTTGACCCACGGCGAGAGTGCCGAAGGGCAGTGGGCTTGGAAGAAACCGAAAGAGGACGGAAGTTTCGAATATATACCCTTGAAGGGCGATATACGCTTCAACGACGTAATCTTCGGTTACTCTCCCGAGAAAGTAATATTAAAGAATATCTCTCTGTACGCCAAGCCCGGTCAGAAGATTGCGTTCGTAGGTTCGACGGGTGCGGGTAAAACGACTATAACCAATCTTATCAACCGCTTCTACGATATACAGTCGGGAACGATTACCTACGACGGCATAAATATCCGCGACATAAACAAAGCGGACCTGCGCCGTTCGCTGGGCATAGTCTTACAGGATACCCACCTTTTCACGGGTACGGTTATGGACAATATCCGCTACGGGCGTCTCGACGCAACCGACGAGGAATGTGTCAAAGCGGCAAAGCTCGCTAACGCCGACAGCTTCATCTCGCATCTGCCCGAGGGATACCAAACGATGATAAAGGGCGACGGCTCCAATCTGTCGCAGGGACAGAGACAGCTTCTGGCAATAGCCCGCGCAATGGTTTCGGAGTGTCCCGTTCTGATTTTAGACGAGGCGACCTCCTCGATAGATACCCGTACGGAAAAACTCATAGAGCAGGGTATGGATAAACTAATGGAGGGCAGGACGGTATTCGTTATAGCGCACAGACTTTCCACGGTCCGCAACAGTCACGCGATAATGGTTCTCGAACACGGAGAAATAATAGAGCGCGGCAACCACGATCAGCTTATAGAGCAGAAAGGTAAATACTATCAACTTTACACAGGTGCATTTGAATTAGACTAATCAATTAAAAATCAATGCTAAATAAAAAACGGACAGCTTCCGCCTGTCCGTTTTTCATTTTCTCGGTTATAGGACAATCTCGCATTCACATACCTTATAAAACTTGACAAAAAGAGGTGTGTGTATGTTATTTGACGTCGTAGGTCTACTGCTTTCTAAGATTTTCATTTTTACGGGTTTAGTCCGTCAGAAGGGTACTTTCCCGAAGCCGCTCTCGCCCGAAGAAGAGAGGAAGTATTTAGCTCTTGCCCGTGCGGGGGACAGAGAAGCAAAGGATATTCTCGTAAGACACAATATGCGGCTTGTCGCCCATATCGTAAAAAAGTACTCGGGCGCCGCCGAGACCGACGACCTCCTGTCGGTCGGCTCCATAGGACTAATCAAAGCGATAAATACCTATCAGGAGGGCAAGGGCACCCAGCTTGCCACCTATACCGCAAGGTGTATTGAAAACGAAATTTTAATGCTTATCCGCTCGGGTAAAAAGCATAAAAACGTCATTTCGATTAACGACCCCGTCGGCTGTGACAAGGACGGCAACGAGTTGACGGTTATGGATTTGCTCGCCGAAAAAGAGGACAGCGTGTTTTCGCAGGTTGAGAAATCAATTCAGCGCGATAAATTCGTGTCCCTTTTGAAAGGCATATTGAATATCCGCGAGTACACGATTATTGCAATGCGTTACGGCTTTAACGACGGCGTACCTATGCCGCAGAGAGAGGTGGCAAGAAAGCTCGGAATATCGCGTTCGTACGTTTCGCGTATAGAAAAACGCGCTATCGAAAAGGCGCGGCAGAACCTTAACAAGGAAGATTTTTTTACCGATTGATTATAAATAATTGCAAAAGCCTTATTTTATTGATATACTAAGACGAAAGAAAAGAAAAAAGGTATTACTTATGGGCATTTTTGAAGAATTGAAGGAGCGCGGACTGATTGCGCAGGTTACCGACGAAAACGAAATAAGGGAGCTTATCAACAGGGGCGGCGCACGCTTTTATATAGGCTTCGACCCCACGGCGGATAGCTTGCACGTCGGA
>CAYMUQ010000009.1:0-26135 GCA_964393805.1 uncultured Clostridia bacterium | reverse complement strand
CGGTCATAGCCTGATAGTAGTCGCCCTGCGAGAAAAGCTTCATATTGAAGTCCTGTACGGGCTTTGCTTTCCAAAGTCTTAAAACCGAGACGGCTTCGCTGTCCTTACCGGATATCATCATATCGTAGGCAACCGCCTCTACGTCCTTTGTATCGGTATACTTTATCTGCATACCGTTTTCGGTCCACTGCTCCTCAACCTTACCGTTGAAGCGCACGATGAAGGACTTATCCGTTCTCTGCGTAAGCCAGACTTCGCCGCCAGGAAGCCAGACGTCGGGAAGCTCGGTCTGCCAACCGTCAACTATTTTCTGTTTGAACAGACCGTATTCGTATCTGAGCGAATAGCCCATTGCAGGGTAATTGCCCGAAGCGAGCGCGTCTAAAAAGCACGCCGCAAGTCTGCCGAGACCGCCATTACCTAAACCCGCGTCGGGTTCGAGTTCATACAGTTCGTCAAGCGATAAGCCGTATGAAGCTATCGCTTTTTCGAAAGCTTCGGTGGCGCTTAAATTGTACAAACTGTTTTTAAGGGAGCGTCCTAACAGGAACTCCATACATAAATAGTAAATCCTCTTCGCGCGTTTTGCTTTACAGCGCTTATAAAATTGCTGACGTTTTTCGAGTAAGATATCCCTCACGCTCATAACGACAGCCCTGTAAAGCTGTTCTTTGGAAGCTTCGGCAGGCGCAACGCCGTAATATCTCGAAAGTTTTCCCTTTACGAGATCCTTGACTTCCTTCTCGGTAATAGCCGTAGTGCTCATGTTTTCTCCTATATTTTGACGTAAAATTATTTAAGCATTTCGAGATACAGCGCCTCGTAGTCCTTTGCCGACTTACTCCAGCTGAAATCGGACTTAGCCGCTCTGTATCTGAGTTTTGCCCATTCTTTCTTATTTTTATAATCGCCGACTGCCTTGCGGATAACGTAAAGCATATCGTGCGCGTTATAATTTGCAAACGTGTAGCCGTTTTCAAGCGGCTTTATACTGTCGTATAAACCGCCCGTCTCCCTTACGATAGGCACGGTCGCATAGCGGCAGGCAATCATCTGGGAAAGTCCGCACGGCTCCGACTTCGACGGCATCAGGAATATATCCGAACCCGAATAAATTTTCCTCGAAAGATCGCCGTTGAACTGTATGTTCGCGCTCACCTTGTCGGGATACTTTCTTGCAAGCTCCTTGAAGTAAGATTCGTACTGATAATCACCCGTACCGAGAACGACGAGCTGTACGTCGTCCTGCAACGCCTCTTCGATAACGTTGGTTACGAGATCAAGTCCCTTGTGCGAAACGAGACGGGAAATCATTGCGATAACCGGCGTGTCGGCTTTTTCGGGAAGTCCCAGCATCTTCTGAAGTTCCTTCTTGCAAACTGCTTTGCCTGCCATATCGTCGGGAGTGAAGTTCGCAAAAAGATGCGTGTCGAGCTCGGAATTGTATCCCTTATCGTCGATACCGTTTAAAATACCTCTGAGTTTAAACGAATTGTTTCTGATAATGGGGTCAAGACCGTGCGCAAAATACGGGTCTTTGATTTCGTCCGCATACTTGGGACTTACGGTCGAAAATCTCTCGCAGACTTCGATTGCGCCCTTCATAAGGTTAATCGAGTTGTTGTATTCCACGAGATACTGGTACTTGCCGTAAATATCGAACAGCGACGAGAGTATGTCAAGAGAATACTGCCCTTGATATTCTATGTTGTGAATTGTGAAAAGGGCACGGATAAACTGATACTCCTGTCTGAAGCAATAGTTGGTTTTAAGATATATTGCCGCAAGTGCCGCCTGCCAGTCGTGACAGTGCATAACTTCGGGATAGAAGTTTAAGAAAGGCATTATTTCGAGAACCGCTCTCGAGAAAAACGCAAATCTCTCTCCGTCGTCGAAGTAGCCGTAACAACCTGGACGCTTAAAGTAGAATTCGTTATCTATGAAATAATAGATTACTCCGTCTTTCTCGTAAGAGAAAACTCCGCAGTACTGGTTTCTCCAGGCGAGATGAACGTAAAGATTTCCGATATATGTAAACTTATCCCTGTATTCCTTCTTTATATCCGAATAGAGAGGAATTACGACTCTTACGTCAAACTTACCCGACGCCGCAAGCGCTGTCGAGAGAGAGCCGATAACCTCGGCAAGTCCTCCCGTCTGAATAAAAGGCGTAGCTTCGGAAGCAACGAACAGAATTTTTTTCTTGTCTGCGGGCTTTACCTCCGCCTTTTCCTTCTTTACCGTAGCCGCAGTGCTTTTGGTTGCGGGAGCCGCTTTTGTTGTTGTAGTTTTAGTAGCCATTTATTTTCCCCCGTTTTAATTAAATGCGCGAACCTTTGTTGATGAAATAGGGCTGTTTTTCACACCCTGCAAGCGTAACTCCGTTGCCGACCGACGAATCCTTGTCGCTTACGACGTATGCAAGGTTGCAGTCTTCACCTATGATGTTTTCGCTCATTATAATACAATTTTTAAGATGCGTGCCTTTTCCTACTTTAACGTTACGGAAAAGTATGCAGTATTCAACCGTGCCCTCTATAAGACAGCCGTCGTGTACGAGCGAATTGACGACCTTAGCCGTATCGGTAATCTTTGCGGGAGGCGCATCGTTTACCTTGGTATAGACGTCTCTTTCGCCGAAGATTTCACTTCTTACCTCTTTATTCAGTAAGTCCATATTTGCGTTATAGAAGCTGTGAAGCGAATCAATATTGCTGTAATAGCCTTCCAACTTATATCCGTAAACCCTGCTCTGCTTCAAACCGGGAATGATGAGGTCTTTGGAAAAGCTCGTCAATCCCCTCGAAATAGCCGATTGAAGTAACGTTAAAAGATAGGAAGTGCGCGCCACGAACACGTTTACGTAGTGCTTGCAAACGCCCTCACCCTTTACGTTGACTTCCGCAGACTTAATTCTGCCGTCCTTTTCGGTTTCGAAAATCATGTATGTATTGGCGTCGCTCTCATGCTCGTGATATACCATAGTTATGTCCGCATTGTTCGCGACGTGCTGTTCGGTAACTTTTCTGAAATCGAGCTTGTACACCGAATCGCTGTCCGCGATAACGACGAAATCTTCCTTAGCCTTTTTGAGGAACGCCGTAGCGCCCTTTAAAGCCTCTAACCTGTTGGTATAAAGTATCTCGCTCTCGTCGCTGTAAGGAGGAAGCATAATAAGTCCGCCTTCCTTTCTTGCCAGATCCCACTCCTTACCGGAGCCGAGATGGTCCATAAGCGACTGATAGTTGTTCTTAGTGAGCATACCCACGGTGGTTATGCCTGAGTTTACCATATTCGAAAGTATGAAATCGACAAGACGGTATCTTCCGCCGAAGGGAATAGAGCCTTTTGACCTTACCTTGGTAAGCTCCGATACGTGCTCGTCGTTTATGCTTGAAAATATTACGCCTACTGTTGAAGCCATATTTGTTTCCCCCTTAAATATCCTTATCCACTATTTCGCCGGCAGCTACTTTTCCGCCGTCGCGGACGGTTATGCCTCTGCCGAGAACGGTTATGCCGCCCGTCTTGCCTTCCACCTTAGAGGCTACTTCGCGCGCGTCGCCGACCGTCGCCTTTTTACCCAAGGTTACTTCTTCGTCGATTATCGCGTAATTTACCTGCGCACCCTCTTTAACGACAATATTGCCCATAAGAACGCTGTCCTTAACAACCGCACCCTTTTCTATTACGCAGTCTGTGCCGATAACGGAGTTAATTACGGTACCCTCGATTTCGCAACCGTTTGCTATCATCGAGTTGGATACCTCGCCCGTCACGTATGCGGGAGGAGCCAAAGGACTTCTTGAGTGAATTATTCTGTCGTTGTCGCGCAGTTCGAAATTGGGAACCGTACCGAGAAGGTCCATATTTGCCTCAAGCAGAGAGGTTATGGTTCCGACATCCTTCCAATAGCCCTCAAATCTGTAAGAGTACATTTTTTCGCCCGCATTGAGCATTGCGGGAAGTACGTTTTTACCGAAGTCCTTTTCGGAATTAGGATCCTGTTCGTCAAGCTCGAGATACTTGAAGAGCTTGGACGCGGTGAATATGTATATACCCATGGACGCCAGATCGCTCTTGGGCTGTTTGGGTTTTTCTTCGAATTCGTATATCGTGCCGTCGGGGTTGGTGTTCAGAATACCGAACCTCGAAGCTTCCTTCATAGGAACCTTCATGCAGGCGATAGTACAGTCCGCACCCGCCTCCTTATGAGCCGCAAGCATTTTGTCATAATCCATCTTATAGATATGGTCACCCGAAAGAATAAGCACGTATTCGGGGTCGTACATCTTCATAAAGCGGATATTTTGATATATAGCGTTTGCGGTACCTTTGTACCAGCTCGTATCCGTCTTCGCTTCGTACGGCGACAAAATATGTACACCGCCGAAGGTACGGTCAAGGTCCCAAGGCTGTCCGTTGCCGACGTACTCGTTGAGTACGAGGGGCTGATACTGGGTGAGCACGCCAACCGTATCGATACCCGAATTTATGCAGTTGGACAGCGGGAAGTCAATTATCCTGTACTTCGCGCCGAACGAAACTGCCGGTTTTGCTATGTTACTCGTCAAAGCGTAAAGTCTCGAACCCTGTCCGCCCGCAAGCAACATTGCGACACATTCTTTTTTTCTTAGCATTATTTAATCCCCCATTTAATTGTTTTCTTTTATAAAATACAGACAAGCGAGCTTTGGAATATCCATTATTAGCGAATACTCTTTGCCGTGGCTTCTCTTTTTTTGCGTTGTATAGATGCGCTTTTTAAGCTTTCCTGCGCCGCCGTAACGCGCCGCGTCCGAATCGAAAACTCTTCTGTATTTTCCTTTATGCTGACCGAACCTGTAATTAAGCTGGTCTATGCCTGAAAAGTTGATAACCGCCAAAAGGCAGTTGCCGTCTTTGTCGAAGCGGTTGAACGCCAGAACGTTGTTTATCACGTCGTCCACTACCAGCCATTCGAACCCCTTCCAGTCGGTCTCTATTTCGTAGAGCGGACGGTTTGCAAGATAGAATTTGTTCAGTTCTTTTACGAATACGCTCATCTTGCGGTGCAATTCGAACTTCTTCATAAAGAACTCTATGCCGCTCTTGTAGTTCCACTCCGAAAACTGAGCTATTTCATAGCCCATAAAATTGAGTTTTTTACCGGGGTGGGCAAACATAAAGCCCAAAAGCGCCCTCTCGGTCGAGAACTTGTCCGCGTACTCTCCGGGCATTTTATTTACGATTGAGCCCTTAACGTGCACGACCTCGTCGTGCGACAGCGGAAGTATGTACCTCTCGTTTAAGGAATACATCATAGAAAAGGTTATCTTCTGATGATGATAATGTCTGTATAAAGGATCCTGTCTGCAATAGAACAGGACGTCGTTCATCCAGCCCATATTCCATTTATAGTCGAAACCCAGTCCGCCTTCCGACACGGGAGCGGTCACTCCGGGATATGCGGTGGATTCCTCCGCGACGGTTATAACGCCTTTGAAGTTCTCTTTTATTTTACGGTTGAACTTCTTTACGAATTCAATCGCCTCTAAATTTCTGTTGTCGCCGTACTTGTTCGGCGTCCAACGCCCGCCCTCGCGGTCGTAGTCCAGATAGAGCATAGCGGCGACTGCGTCCACTCTCAAACCGTCGATTTTAAATGCGTCGACAAAGTATGCGGCGGACGATAATAAAAAGCTGTCTACTCCGCCTCTGCCGAAATCGAATTTTCTCGTACCCCATCCGCTGTGTTCCATATTGTCCCACAAAGGACACTCGTACAGCGGCTGTCCGTCGAATTCGTAGAGTGCGAACTCGTCTTTGGGAAAATGCGCGGGTACCCAGTCTAAAATTACGCGGATACCGTTTTTGTGAAACTCGTCGACAAGCTCCGCAAAGTCCTCTGGCGTTCCGAGCCTCGCCGTTACGCAGAAATACCCCGTTACCTGATACCCCCACGAGCCGTCGAAGGGATATTCGGTGACGGGCATAAATTCGACGTGTGTATAGCCCATACGTTTTACGTACGGCACGAGAGTGCGCTTTAACTGTTTAAACGAATAATACGAACCGTCTTTATTCTTCTTCCACGAAAGAAGATTTACCTCGTAGACGTTTACGGGTCTCTCACCCTCTTCGTAGGGCATAGGCGCGTTAGGCTGAAAAGCACCGCAAACTATCGAACTCTGCGACGAAGGAAAATCCGAACGGAACGAATAAGGGTCCGCCTTAAAAAGTTTTCTTCCTTCGAAAGTGGTTATAAGGAATTGGTATCTGTCGCCCGCACGCGCGTCGAGAACGGCTTCAAAGCTCTCGTTGTCGGACAGACGGCGCATTTCGCCGCCGCCTTCATTCCAGCCGTTAAAATCGCCCACCACGCTGACCTTTTCGGCGTGCGGCGCCCAAACCCTGAACACGAATTTTCCGTCGCCCGTTTCGTGACAGCCGAAAAAATCGTAGGCTTTGATATCTTCGCCGCTATGGAACAATTTCAGCTTTTCACTCTCAGACATAATATACCTTTACTATTTTAACATACCGACTGAAATTTTTCAATAGTCATTTTGAAAAAACAATAAAAATATTTATTAAATTCGGCGGTTAATTACTCGTAATCAACCACGTCTATCCATTTGCGCAAAAACTCTTCCTCTTCGGGCTTAGCCTTAGTGAGGCGCGATGCCGCAACTATGGGTATCCACTTCTGAACGTACTGCTTTGCAGTATCGCTCTTTTTGCAGTAGAGATTTAAGTATTTTTCCGCAAGCTCTTCTTTACCTTCGAGATAGAATTTCAGATAAGTATACGCGACGTCCGCGGAAGCGTTGCCCTGCGTTGCGTGCGTCAAGTCGACTATATACGGCGTGCCGTCGGCGGTGATTATTATATTGCTCGGAATAAAGTCGCCGTGACACAGATTGAGATGCTTGGGGAGAGCGTCGAGACGCGTATGCAAATCATAGCGCGAGGTTGCGTCGAGCTTAGCCATACTTATCCTGCCCTGCATTTTGTCCTTGAGCTTATTGAGCATAGGTACGCGCTTAGACAAAACGTTGCGCTGTAAATCAACGAACAATTCGAGATATTCGTCCTCTTTATCGGGATTGGCGTTCATAATCTCTTCGAGCGTAGTCCCCTCGATATAGTCCATAATAATCGACCACTTGCCGTCTATAAATTCGATATCGCGTATCTTGGGAATGTTCAGGTCGGTTTCTTCCACTCTCGCCTGGTTTAACGCCTCGTTTAAAATGTCGGCTTTGGAGTACGCCGAACCGAAAGTCTTTACAAAGCCCAAATCGGTGACGTACATATTTTTATCGGGTCGGGAAGCAATATTTTTCAATACCTTCATTTTCTTTACCTCCTTACTTGCTCTCACCGTAGTACGCGGCAAGATACATCTCTTTTATTTCACTCATCAAAGGATAGCGGGGATTTGCACCGGTGCACTGGTCGTCGAACGCCTGCTCTACCATTTCGTCGAGACGGTCAAGGAAATCTTTTTCGTCTACGCCGTATTCCTTTATGGTGTTTTTAATACCGACTACTGATTTCAGCTTATCTATCGCTTTAATTAAGTTTTCAAGCTTTTCTTCGTCGTTCTTACCGCCTATGCCGAGATACTCCGCCACTTCCGCATATTTGCGCAGGGTCTTGGGGTGATCGTACTGACTGAACGAGCCCATCTTCACGGGAGCTTCCGACGCATTAAAACTAAGAACCTTATTTATCATCAGAGCGTTAGCCACGCCGTGAGGAAGATGATGGAACGCGCCGAGCTTGTGCGCCATTGAATGGCATACTCCGAGGAACGCGTTGGCGAAAGCCATACCCGCCATGGTTGCGGCGTTAGCCATCTTTTCACGCGCTTCAAAGTCGGTCTGACCGTTTTCGTACGCACGGGGCAGATATTCGAAAATCACCTTTAAGGACTGCTTTGCAAGTCCGTCGGTGTAATCGGTAGCCATTACGGACGCTATCGCCTCCAAAGCGTGAGTTACGGCGTCTATACCAGATGCCGCAGTTAAGCTCTTGGGTGCGGTCATATGCAGGTCTGTGTCCACGATTGCCATATCGGGCAATAACTCGTAGTCGGCAAGAGGGTATTTAACGCCCGTCTTATCGTCGGTGATTACCGCAAAAGGCGTAACCTCCGAACCCGTGCCCGCGGACGTCGGTATTGCTATGAAGTACGCCTTGTCGCCCATATGAGGGAAAGTGTATACGCGCTTTCTTATATCCATAAAGCGCATAGCCATATCTTCAAAGTCCGCTTCGGGATGCTCGTAGAGTACCCACATTATTTTCGCCGCGTCCATCGCACTGCCGCCGCCGAGCGCTATAATCGCGTCGGGCTCGAACGATCTCATCTGCGCCGCGCCCTTAACCGCACATGACAGCGTGGGATCGGGCTCGACGTCGTAAAACTCGCTGTGCGCTATGCCGAGCTCTTCGAGCTTATCGGTTATGCACTTGGTAAACCCGTTTTTGTAAAGGAATGCGTCCGTTACGATGAACGCGCGCTTTTTGCCCATTACGCTCTTCAATTCTTCGAGAGCTACGGGCAGACAGCCGCGCTTTATATAAACTTTCTCTGGTGCTCTGAACCACAACATATTATCTCTCCTTTCCGCCACCGTTTTAATATTGATAAGATGTGCTACTCCTACGTTATCCGAAACCGAATTGCCACCCCAGCTTCCGCAACCGAGCGTAAGCGAAGGCGCAAGCTTGAAATTGTACAAATCGCCTATACCGCCGTGCGACGATGGAGTATTGACGAGTATACGGCAGGTCTTCATTCCGCTCTGGAATTTTTCCAGTCTGTCGTGCGCGATGCTCTCGTTCAGATAGATTGACGAAGTATGACCGTATCCGCCGTCCGCTATCAACTTCTCGGCTTTTGCAACCGCGTCGTCGAAACTCTTTGCCCTGTACATAGCGAGAACGGGCGAGAGCTTTTCGTGAGCAAACTCTTCGGAAAGCTCCACGCTCTCGACTTCACCTATAAGAATTTTTGTGCTTTCGGGAACGGTCACTCCCGCAAGCGCGGCTATTTTATACGCGCTCTGTCCGACTATTTTGGCGTTGAGCGCACCGTTTATGATAATTGTCTTTCTGACCTTATCGAGTTCTTCTTTGTTAAGAATATGACAGCCTCTGTAAACGAACTCTTTTTTGACCTTTTCGTAAATCGTATCGGCGACAATTACGGACTGTTCGCTTGCGCAAATCATACCGTTATCGAACGTTTTGGAGTGAATAACCGAGTTCACCGCAAGAAGTATATCCGCACTCTCGTCTATTATTGCGGGAGTATTGCCTGCGCCGACGCCGAGTGCGGGCTTGCCGCTCGAGTAAGCCGCTTTAACCATACCGGGACCGCCCGTCGCCAAAATAGTATCCACCCCTTTCATTAAAAGGTTGGTCATATCGAGCGAGGGTACGTCTATCCAACTGATTATTCCTTCGGGTGCGCCCGCCTTGACCGCCGCTTCGTAAACGACCTTTGCCGCCGCTATCGTCGAATTCTTTGCGCGGGGATGAGGGCTTATGATACAGCCGTTGCGCGTCTTTAAGCACAACAGCGTTTTAAATATCGCTGTTGAAGTGGGGTTCGTGGTAGGTATTACCGCGCCTATCACGCCGATGGGTTCGGCAATTTTGGTTATGCCGTACGCCTTATCCTCTTCGATAACCCCGCAGGTTTTTACGTTGCGGTACTTGTTATAGATATACTCCGAAGCATAGCGGTTTTTAATGACCTTGTCTTCCACTATGCCCATTCCCGTTTCCTCGACCGCAAGTTTAGCCAGGAGAACAACTTCCTTGTTTACCGCCGACGCGCAGGCAAGGAAAATCTTATCAACCTGCTCCTGAGTGAAGGTCGAATAAATCTTCTGCGCCTCTCTTACTCTTTTAAGCTCGGCATTGAGTTTATCAACGCCGTCGCACAAACCGTAAGTAAATTTAAATTTCATTTAAAACTCCTTTAAAAAGTCTTTTGTCACACTAATTATTATAGCTAAATTGCGCATTAAAAGCCATAGACTGAAATGCAATTTCTGGTAAAAGTAAATTTTGTGAAAATGTTAAAATGTTTGATAATATTACACACGCGCGACCGATTTTTTGATAGAAACTAAATATTATCAGTTTTAAACGAAACCGCCTTTTTCGCTTGACATAGAATTGAATTTCTAATATAATTTTTTTGCTTTTATGCGGATATGGCGGAATTGGCAGACGCACTCGTCGCAACCGACTTTGCTTTAACGCTTTCCCTGACGGAAAAGCGAACGGTGCGCCGTCGTAGCTCCTCTTCCCACAAAAATACTGCGTCTTTTTGCGTGAGCCCTATTTTTGTGAAACCTGCGCGTATTTAAATACGGCTTGTTTGCATACACAACTTAATCACTTCTTTTATGCGGATATGGCGGAATTGGCAGACGCGCAGGTTTCAGGTTCCTGTGGGCGACCGTGCAGGTTCAACTCCTGTTATCCGCACCAAACATACCCCGCAGACTTTTGTCTGCGGGGTATGTTTTTATTGTAGGATACTACGCTCAAGGCGCAACTTCTATTATCCGCACCAGAAAGCCCGATATTCGGAGTAACCGAATAACGGGCTTTTTTTCAACATATTAAAAATCTTTTAAGTACATTTATTACTGCGTAATAATGTCGATATACTCGTCGTACGAAACCTTTTTATCGAAACGCTTGGTACCGTTTATTTCAATAATACGGTTGGATACCGTATTCATAAGCTCCTGGTCGTGCGAAGTAAAAATCATACAGCCCTTGAAATTCTTCATACCGTTGTTGAGCGCGGTTATGGACTCGAGGTCGAGGTGGTTGGTAGGCTCGTCCAAGATAAGGAAATTACCGCCTTCAAGCATCATTTTTGCAAGCATACAGCGCACCTTTTCGCCGCCCGATAATACCTTAGCCTGCTTTAAAGCTTCCTCGCCCGAGAAAAGCATTCTTCCGAGCCAACCGCGCAAGTATTCCTCGTAGTGGTCGGTTGAAAACTGACTAAGCCACTCCACCAAGTTTAAATCGCACCCCTGGAAATACTCGTTGTTGTTTTCGGGGAAATAGGACGCGGAAATGGTCTTGCCCCATCTTACCGTGCCGCTGTCGGGCTGAGCCTTTCCCATTAAAACGTCGTACAGCATAGAAATGGTCGTTGACTTGTCGCTGACGATACCGATTTTATCTTCGCGCTGAACGGTAAACGAGACGTTCTCGAAGTAACCTTTTTTCGTCAGTCCCTCTACCATTAAAATGTCGTTTCCGATTTCTTTTTCATACTTAAAATCAATATAAGGATATTTTCTCAACGAGGGTTTGAAGTCGCTGATAGTCAGTTTTTCGAGCTCTTTCTTTCTCGAAGTTGCCTGTCTGGACTTACTTGCGTTAGCCGCGAACCTTGCAATAAACTCCTGCAATTCCTTTGCGCGCTGTTCGTTCTTTTTATTCTGGTCCTTCTGCTGACGCGCCAGAAGCTGGCTGGTCTCGTACCAGAAGTCGTAGTTTCCGAGCATCATATTTATCTTGCCGTAGTCCACGTCGCAGATATGCGTGCAGACCTTATTCAAAAAGTGTCTGTTATGCGACACTATTATAATAGTATTCTCGAAATCGAGAAGGTAATTTTCAAGCCAGCGGACGGTTTTGATGTCAAGGTTGTTCGTAGGCTCGTCGAGTAAAAGTATGTCGGGATTGCCGAAAAGCGCCTGCGCCAAAAGCACCTTGACCTTTCTCTTCGCGTCAACGTCAGCCATTAAGGTCTCATAAAACTCCTCGCCTATGTCGAGAGCGTTCAAGAGCGTCTGAGCCTCGTACTCCGCCTCCCAGCCGCCGAGCTCGGCGAACTCCGCTTCAAGCTCGCTGGCGCGAACTCCGTCCTCCTCGGTAAAGTCGGGCTTTGCGTATAAGGCGTCCTTTTCGTCCATAATTTCGACTAAACGCTTATGTCCGAGCATTACCGCGCGCAGTACGCTGACGTTATCGTAAGCGCTCTGGTTCTGCTGTAATACCGACATTCTTTCGGTCTTGTCTATGGACACCTCGCCCTTGTTGGGTTCGACTTCGCCCGACAAGACTTTCAGAAAGGTAGACTTACCCGCACCGTTAGCGCCTATTATGCCGTAACAGTTGCCCTTGGTAAACTTCAAGTTTACCTCTTCGAAAAGTTTCTTACTGCCGTACTGTAAAGATACGTTGGTTACCTGTAACATTACTCCTCCGATTATCAGCCTGCAAACTGGCTGTCGTATAAATTTTTATAGAAACCGCCCTCAGTCATAAGCTGAGCGTGCGTGCCCTGTTCGATAATATTGCCGTTTTTCATAACTAAAATAAGGTCGGCTTCCTTAATTGTCGACAGGCGGTGAGCAACGATAAAACTCGTCCTGCCCTTCATAAGCTTTGCAAACGCGTTCTGTATTTTTACTTCAGTGCGCGTGTCTATCGACGAGGTTGCCTCGTCGAGAATGAGCATAGGCGGCAGACAGAGCATAATTCTCGTTATGCACAGAAGCTGTTTTTGTCCCTGCGAGAGATTGCCTCCGTCCTCTCCGATTACCGTGTCGTAGCCGTTCTTCATCTGCATTATAAAGCCGTGCGAATGCGTGGCTTTGGCGGCGGCGACGACCTCTTCGTCGGTGGCGTCGGGTTTACCTATCTTTATGTTGTCCCTTACGGTTCCGCTTTTGAGCCAGGTGTCCTGCAATACCATACCGTAGCTCTTTCTCAGCGACCTTCTCGTTACGCCCGAAACGTCGTTACCGTCTACGGTAATTTTTCCGCCGTCGACGTCGTAAAAGCGCATTAAAAGATTTATAAGCGTCGTTTTGCCGCAACCCGTCGGTCCGACTATCGCTATTCGCTGACCCGCCTTTACGCTTAAATTGAGATTTTGAATAAGAGGTTTATCCGCTTCATAGGAAAATCTGACGTTTTCGAAACCGACGTTTCCGTCTACGTTTTCAAGCGCTTTCGCGTCCGCCGCGTCTGGTATCTGGGCGGGCTGGTCGATAAGCTCGTATATTCTGCCCGCGCAGGCGATTGCGTTCTGAAATTCCGCAACCACTCCCGATATTTCGTTGAAGGGCTTTGTGTACTGATTGGAATAACTCAAAAGCGTGGTAAGTGCGCCCACGGTGAACGCGACGGGAAGCACGGGATAAATAAGCGTCAACGCGCCCGAGAAAGCAACCGCGGCGTACACCACCGCGTTGACGAAGCGTGTAGTCGGGTTAGTAAGCGACGAATAAAATAGTGATTTCAGCGACGCTTTGGTAAGCCTGTCGTTTATTTCGTCGAACTTTTCCTGGTTTTCGTCCTCTCTGCCGAACGCCTGCACTACTTTGAGATTGCCGACCATCTCTTCGATAAACGCAGTCTGTTCTCCGCGGATTTTAGTCGAAGTTTTAAACAGCGAGTAAGTGCGGCTCGCGATAAACTTTGCAACGAACAACGACAAAGGCGTTATTACGAACACCGCAAGCGCAATAATCCAGTTGTAGATAAACATTAAAACGAGAGTAGCAATAATCGTGATTACGCCCGTAAAAAGCTGGGTAAAGCCCATTAAAAGTCCGTCCGCAAACTGGTCGACGTCGGCTATACAGCGCGAGACGACGTCGCCGTATGAGTGCCCGTCGATATATTTTAAGGGTAACTCCTGCAAGTGAGAAAACGCCTCGGCGCGGATATCGCGCACGACGCCGTAGACTATTCGGTTGTTTATAACTCCCATTAACCACTGCAACACGGCGGTTATGCCCACTATCGCGCCGATAATGATAAAGTATAAACTCAACTGTTCGAAGTCTACTTTTCCCGCCGATATTATGCAATCTATCGACTTACCGAAAAGTATGGGAACGACAAGATTTCCCGCAACGGTAAATAACGCCAAAATAAGCGAAACGACTATCGGGAACGTGTATTTTTTAAGTTGTCTTATTACCCTTTTCAGTACTTGGGAACGGCCGCTTTTTTTCATAGCTTACGCCTCCTCCTTTCCGTACTGGGAGTAATGTATTTCTCTGTACACGGCACAGCTTTCAAGTAGCTGTTCGTGCGTACCGCAACCGACGAGCCGCCCGCCGTCCAAAACGAGAATTTTGTCTGCGTGGCTTACAGAACCCGTGCGCTGGGATACCATAAACACCGTAGGCGCGTAGTCCAACGCGCGGAGATTTTTCCTTAATGCCGCGTCGGTAGCGTAGTCCAACGCCGACGACGAGTCGTCGAGAATGAGTATTTCGGGTTTTTTAACGAGCGCGCGGGCTATGGTAAGCCTCTGCCTCTGACCGCCCGAAAAGTTCTTACCGCCCTGTTCGACCTGCTCGTCAAGCCCTCTGGGCTTGGAGCTTACGACGTCCGAAGCGCAAGCCGCCGCCAATGCCGAATTTATCTCTTCGTCGGTGGCATCCTCGTTGCCCCACTTTATATTTTCCCGTATCGTGCCCTTAAACAAGACCGCACGCTGAGGTACAACCCCGCACTCCTCTCTTAAAAGTTCGTCGCCTACCGCGTTGACGTTTACACCGCCTATAAGTATTTCACCGTCTGTTGCGTCGTAAAAGTGCGGGATAAGATTAACGAGCGTACTTTTACCCGAACCCGTACCGCCTATAATACCCACCGTTTCGCCCGCGTTTACCGAAAAAGTAATGCCGCTGAGTGCGTCCGAGCCGCCCTCGCCATAGCGCATGGAGACATTTTTAAACTCAATGAGCGGCGCACCTTCGACCCTGTCCTTAGCCTTTCCATGAATAAGCGACGGTTGCATATCGAGAACCTCGTTTACCCTGCCGGCGCTCGCAAAGCACTTTGTGACGGTTATTATCAGATTTGCAAGCTTGATAAGCTCGATTAAAATCTGCGACATATAATTGTAGAGCGCGATTACTTTACCCTGCGAAATAACCTCGCCGCCGGGAGTAAGCGCGCCTGCGTTCACCTGTATGGCGCCGAAATAAATCAGAACTATTATTCCGACGTTTATTACGGCGTAGGTCAGAGGGTTCATAAGCGCGGAAATGCGTCCGACGAATTTCTGAGATTTTTCAAGCTTATGGTTGCGCTTGTTGAATTCTTCAATCTCTTCGTCTTCCTTACAGAACGCACGGACTACCCTCGAACCGACGAGCGTTTCGCGCGTCGCCTGAGTAACCTTATCAAGCTTTTCCTGCGACTTTTTATACAGGGGAATTGTAATAAGCATTACCGTAAAGACTACGGCAAACAGTACCGCGATGGTCACGGCGAATATCCAGCCCGCCGTTATGCTTATGATAAAAGCCATTACCATTGCGCCGAACACGATAAACGGCGAGCGCATAAAAAGACGTAAGACGAGATTTACTCCCGTCTGCACCTGATTTACGTCGCTCGTCATTTTTGTTATTATTGACGAAGTGCCTAAATTGTCAAGTTCGCTGTATGATAAGGACTGAGCCTTTTTAAACAGGTCGCTTCTAAGCTCTTTGGAAAAGCCTACCGCCGCCTTTGCGGCAAAGTATTGTGCGCACACGGCACTTATAAGTCCCACTACTCCCAAAGCGACTAAAATAAGACAGCAGTAAATAACGTATCTCGCGCCGTCCGCGGAGGCAACGCCGCCGTCCGTAACGACCTTGATTTTGTCTATCATGGAAGCGACTATAATAGGAATGAACAGCTCAAAGGACGCCTCCAACAATTTGAAAAGAGGCGCGAGCACGCTTTGAATTTTATAGTGTTTAAGATATTTCAACAGCTTTTTCATTCCGTAAAATTATACCAAAAGCCGATATAAAAATCAAACGGTAAAGCGTATAAAATACGCATTACCGCTTTTTTATTTGCAATAAGCCGTATAATCTGTTAAAATTTCAATATGTCTTACAAAGTCTATCTTAAAAAGAACGAAGAAAAACGCATTGTCGCGGGTCACAGCTGGGTTTACGCGAACGAGGTTTTGCGCATCGAAGGCAAGGACAAAAACGGTTCGCTTGCCGAAGTGTATTCGCACGACGGAAGATTTATAGGAAAGGGTTATATCAACCACCTGTCTAAAATTCTCGTAAGAATTTTTATCCGCGGCGGGGAAACCGACGATAAAGAGTTTTATCTTAAAGCTCTTTCCAAAGCTAATTCTTTCAGAATTAAGGCGGGATTAACCGATAACGGCGACTGCTACCGTATGGTCTTTGCCGAAGCGGACGGTTTACCCGCGCTTATTGTCGACAGGTACGGCGACTATCTCGTAATTCAGTGTCTCTCGCTCGGAATAGATTTGAGAAAACAGCTTATCTGCGACTGTCTTACAGAGCTTTTCAAGCCAAAAGGTATCTATGAAAGAAGCGACGTAACAATTCGCAAAAAGGAAGGTCTTGAAGAGATTAAAGGACTTTTGTACGGTGAAGTCCCCGACTACTGCAACGTCACGGAAAACGGACTTAAAATGCTCGTAGACGTTAAAAACGGACAGAAAACGGGTTATTTCCTCGACCAAAAGTACAACCGCTTTGCAGTAAGAAAGTACTGCAAAGATGCAGAAGTTTTAGACTGCTTTTGTAATTCGGGCGGCTTTTCGCTCAACGCGGCTACTGTCGCAAAAAGCGTGATTGCCTGCGATATTTCGCCCCTTGCGCTTAAAAACGTTGCCGACAACGCAAAGCTCAACGAACTTAGTAATATCACGACGTTGCAGGGCGACGTATTCGAAGTTTTAAGGAAGTTCAAAAAAGAGGGCAGAAAATTCGATACCGTAATTTTGGACCCGCCCGCGTTCTGTAAGACCGCCGACGAGGTTAAAGACGCATACAGAGGGTATAAAGATATAAATCTGACGGCTATGAAAATAGTCAAGGACGGAGGATTTTTGGTCACCTGCTCATGTTCGCATTATATGAGCCTGCCGCTGTTTGAGAAAATGTTGCAGGAAGCCGCACGCGAAAGCGGCAAACGCGTACGCTGTGTAGAAGTCAAAACGCAGTCGCCCGACCACCCCTCGCTCCTCTGTGCGGACGAGACGCAATACTTAAAATTTTTCGTCTTGCAGGTTGAGTAAATTATGAATTTTAAAGATATACGTGACAAGGGCGATAATATAAAGCGGGCGGTTGCACAAATTGTTATAGACGCAAGCGACACGGTTGAGATGCTGAACGAAGCGGACGTGCGTGACAAAAAGGGTTTTATAGATATATACGATTTGCAGGGTACGCAGTACGAGGATATAATTCCCGCTTTTATAAGCGTTAAAGTCGGGCAATCCTGGGGAATGAATGGACAGATTTTTAAGTTCAGACTGACCGAAGAGGTTAAAGCCCGTATTCTCAAAGCAGGAATTGACGGAGTTTTTTACGGTTGGTGGGAAGATAAAAACAGAGACCGCCTTTTTGAAAATTTTACTTTTTATAAAGGCGATAAACTTATATTTACTTGCTGTACGCACGAGCTTCCTTTCTACCCAGACCTTGCGGAAATAAACGACGAACTTGCGCCCGAAATTCTGAAAGTTATAAATAAGTAAAATACGCCGCGCGGCTTAATTTTAAGCCGCGCGGCGCACTTTATTTTGTGTTAAGTTCAGAAAGCCCAGTTGCCGTCTTTAAAAATCTGTACGCGCTTACCGTCTTTGGTAACGCCGACTATCGACATATCTTTACTGCCTATCATAAAGTCGACGTGTATCATCGAGTCGTTTACGCCGAGTTCGTGACACTGTTCGTTAGTCAAGTTTTCATACCCCTCGATACAGTCGTTGAAGCCTCTGCCGAGAGCGAGGTGACAGCTCGCGTTTTCATCGAAAAGCGTGTTGTAGAACAATATGCCCGTGTTGTTAATGGGGCTGTCGTAAGCGATCAGCGCACACTCACCGAGATACGCCGCGCCTTCGTCCATGGAAATCATTTTTTCAAGCAAGTCTTGATTTTTAGCCGCGCCTACTCTTACCGCCTTGCCGTCCTTGAATTCTACCCAGAAATCTTCAATAAGCTTACCTTGATAGGATAGCGGCTTGGTAGCGACGACCTTGCCCTCCGCTCTGCCCTTTACGGGACTTGTGAACACCTCTTCCGAGGGAATGTTGGGGTTAAAATAGTTGCGCGTGCCGACGGTGTATTCACCGCCGCCGCAGAACTTACCGTGCTGATTTAAACCGACTTTGAAATCTGTACCGTTGGACGATTTGTATTCGAGGCTGTCGAACTTATAGTCGTTTAAAAAGGCGCAACGCTTTGCAAGCTCTTCGTTATGCTTTTTCCACGCCGCAACGGGGTCGTCGTCTACGCGCGAACAACTTAAAATCGCCTCCCAGAGTTTTTCGATTGCTTCCTCGTCGGGAAGCTCGGGGAATATCTTATTCGCCCACTCCTTACCAGGCACAGCCGCGATACACCACTGATATTTGTTCTCTATCGCGTCGCGGTAGGGCTTTATTACGGGGAAGCGCGCCATATTCGCCTTTGAAATTTTTTCATTGTCGGTTCCGTCAAGACCGTCGGGGTCGTCCGAATCGAGCCATAAAAGACAGGACAGAGTATCCACTCTGGTCTGCCACTCCGCCTTTTCTATTGCCGTGACTTCGGAGAGAGTTTCCTGCGTGCGGTAAATAAAGTTGAGCTTGCCGACGGGCATATAACTCCACTTTACCGTCACTCTCTTGGCGCCGAGTTTGTAGCACTCTTCTACAACCATAGCAACGAATTCGGGCTGGTCAAGTCCGCATTGAATTACGACTTCCTGACCCTGCTGTACGTTAAGTCCGCACTTTACGATAAGGTGCGCGTATTTTAAAAGTCTCGATTTCTCCATAATTATTTACCCTCGTGAGCGTCTTTTACAAGTTGATAGGCAACGGCGACGAGCTCCTCTTCGCTCGCCTCGGGATGTTCTCCCATATACCAGGTCAAATCATCGACCTGGTCGTCGTCTTCCAAAGCCATAAGTATCGTAAAACAGTTATTTCGGCTTACGCCTCTTGCTTTAAGCGCAAATCCGAGCATTGTCTGTTTTTGCGAAAGTCCGGATGAATTTTTACTCATACCTAAGTACCACTCTTTTTATATTTGTTTACATTTTACCATAATTTTACAACCGCGTAAAGAAAATTAGCGGCGAAAATAAAAACTATCTTCGCCGCTAACGGTATTTAGCAATATTATATTTTACAGACATCGTCAATCAACTTCCGAGAAATTCGACGCCTTTAAGCATTACGTCGTTTACCGTATCGTTTACAAGCGAATAGGTTATGATTTTTCCGTTTCTGACACTCTTGACTATACCGAGATTTCGGAGTAATCTGAGCTGATGCGAAATAGTAGTCTGGTTTATGTCCAGTACACGCGAAAGGTCGGTAACGCACATCTCCGAAATAGCGAGAGCAGATAACATTTTTACCCTCGTCGGGTCGGCGAAAATGGCAAAAAAGCAAGTAATTCCGTCCAGCACGTCGCCCTCTGGAACGTACTCCTTAACCAAGTCCTTCGTGCGTCTGTCCAATAACATCGTATCCTGCATAGTCTATCCCTCCGTCACTCAAAATTATAAGGGATTATATGACCGTGCGTCAATATGACGTTTTGACTTATTATGTCACAATTTAAGCGGCTTTGTCACTTACTTTCGATACTCGTCACGGTGTAGCCCGCTTCGGTGATAACCTTGGTTATTTCCTCGTCGGAAATCTCCTCGCGGCTTCTTACCACGGCAAGCTTTTTCTTTAATTTTACGTCCGCCGAAACCACGCCGCTTATTGCCGACAGAGCCTTTTCTACCCTTGCCGCACAGTGGTCGCAACACATACCTTCAACGCTTATCAATTTTTTCATATATTCCTCCCCGACGGCGTTTTCTCCGTCCTGCTTACTGCTTATAGCAGTAAAATTTTTATTTCTATATCTTAAAAGTCTGAGCGCGTTGCACACTACGAACAGCGAACTTAAAGACATACACGCCGCCGCAATCATAGGATTGAAGTAGAACCCGACGGACGAAAGCACTCCCGCCGCTACGGGTATCATTACTACGTTGTAGAAAAACGCCCAGAAAAGATTTTGCTTTATATTGCGGACGGTTGCCCTGCTTAAATCTATCGCCGTATCGAGCGTGCGCAAGTCGCCTCCGACGAGTACAACTCCCGCGCTTTCGATTGCAACGTCCGTGCCGTCGCCTATAGCAATTCCCACGTCCGCCTGTTTTAAGGCGGGACTGTCGTTTATGCCGTCGCCGACCATTGCAACCGTAGCGCCTATTTTCTGCATATTTTCTACGGAACGGAGCTTATCCTCGGGGAGAACTTCCGCAACGAAATCGTCAAGCCCCACGCTGTCCGCAACCGCCTTTGCCGCAACCTCGCCGTCGCCCGTAAGCATAGCGAGTTTTATATTTCTTTTCTTCAAGAGCGCGATAGCTTCGGCACTGCTTGGCTTTATTTCGTCCCTTACCGCAATAAGCGCAAGCACCTTTTTACCGTCCGCAAGATAGACAACGGTCTTACCCTCTTTTGCAAGCTCCTCCGCTTTAGCGGAGATGCTCGCGGAAATCTTGGTTTTTCCGAGCAATGCGCGGTTACCGAGAAAATATTCTACTCCGCTTATTACGGCTTTTGCGCCCTTACCTACTACGTATTCGAAAATTTCGGGTTTAATGCCTTCGCCGCAATATTCGCTTATACACTTTGCAAGCGGATGGTTCGAATTGCTCTCTATCCCGCCCGCAAGTTTTATAGCCGTGTCCTCGTCGCAATCGAAACAGATAAAATCGGACACCTGCGGCTTGCCGTTGGTTATGGTTGCCGTCTTATCGAGAAGAACGCAGTTAATCTCTTTGGTTCTTTGCAAAGCTTCGGCGTCTTTATACAGTACGCCGCAGGACGCCGCTTTGCCCGTTGCGGTCATTATCGCCACGGGAGTTGCAAGTCCCAGCGCACACGGGCAGGACACTACAAGTACCGAAATTGCGTACGTTACGCAGTGTTCGGGTACGAACGACTTATCTATAAGTAGCCATACGACGAATGTTATCAACGCAAGCGCCGTAACCACGGGAACGAAAATTCCCGCGACCTTGTCGGCAAATTTCTGAATGGGCGGTTTACTTGCCCCCGCAAGGCGCACCATTTTGACTATCTGCGCAAGCGTGGTCTGACTTCCGACCTTTTCGGCGCGCACTTTAATTACGCCGCCGGTGTTTATCGAAGCGGTCGTGACCGCGTCGCCTGCCGTCACTTCGACGGGCATACTTTCGCCCGTTATAGCCGATTTGTCAACGAAGCTGTGACCTTCGGTCACAACACCGTCAACGGGAACGTAATCGCCCTGCATAACGATACAGATATCTCCGACTTTTACGCTCTTTACAGGCACGGTCTTTCTTTCACCGTCCTCTTCTATAACGACGGTATCGGGTGCAAGCTTCAACAGCTTTTCAATCTCGTCACCCGTCTTCTTCTTTGATTTTTCTTCAAGGTATTTGCCCACGTCAACGAGAGCTAAAATCATTGCCGCGCTTTCGAAATAGAGATGCGTCGAGCCGCCCACCGTAATTCCGCAGAACAGAAGCACGGTCAAAACGAGAGAATATATAAACGAAACGCCCGAACCGAGAGCAACCAACGTGTCCATATTGGGCACTTTTTTAATTATTGCCTTGAAGCCCTTGGTAAAGTATTTGTAATTTAAGCCGATAACTACCGCAGACACAACGCATTGCGCAAGCGCCGACCATTTGAGGTTTTCACCCAATTCGATTATATGCGGCAAAGCCATTGACAAAAACATTATGGGAACTAAAAGACAGACCGAAACTATTAAACGGACGAGAAGTTTTTTATCGTCGTCTTTAGCCTTTTCGGCGGGCGCTTCACCCTCTTGGAAAATTCCGTATCCGAGAGAGACTACGCAGTCGAAAATACGCGCCTCTTCTAGCACGCTCTCGTCAAAGTCAACCCTCATACTTTTGCCCATAAGGCTGACTTCTGCGCTATTTACTCCCTCTAACTTGCTCACCGCCTTTTCAATTCCCGAAGAACAAGCCGAACAGGTCATACCCGTAACGTCGTAGTTTTTTACCATATCGCCATTATATCAGTTAATTCCTACTTTGTCAATAGGATTTATTAGGTAAATAAAATATTTTGAATTATTGTTGGGGCGGGCGAACCGCGGAGTTTTGCCTTAAAACAAGCAAATGACTATGCGGGCAAGAGGATTACTGCGGCTTCGCCTCCGTGCGACCCGCTTTGCGGGTCGGGCGAACCGCGGAGGTTCTTCCCACCCATCCATTTACAGCATAAAGCGGATAGCCCTAAAAGACTATCCGCTTTATGGCGCAGAGGAGAGGATTCGAACCTCCGTACGTATTCCTACGTAACACGATTTCGAGTCGTGCGCGATCGACCACTCCGCCACCTCTGCATTTATATTAAGTTGTTTGTACTTCGCGGAGTGTCACGAAGTACCACTCTGCCACCTCTGCATCTATATTTAGTTGTTTGTACTTCGCGGAGTGTCACGAAGTACCATTCAGCAACTTATGCAAGTCACGCTAAACAGTTTATAACAAACCAAGAGAAATTTCAAGCGATTTTGGCTGTCAGTACAAATTTTTATAAAGATTATTTTTCTATCCGCTTACGCGCGTGCGCTTATCGTTTGACAATTTATGCGGTGCGGCGTATAATTATCCATAATTACGGTTTGGGCGAGCTTTTCGAACGCCTGACTGTATATTTATTGAAACCGAAGGTTAATTATGCTTACTCTCGATAAAATTTATCACGCCAAATACGTTTTGAACGACGCCATTCGAAAGACCGACGTAATTTACTGTCCCGTCATTTCCGAAGAATGCGGAAGCGAGGTCTATCTGAAAACGGAGAATTTACAGATTACGGGCTCTTTCAAGGTGAGAGGCGCGTATTATAAAATCGCACAGCTTTCCGAAGAAGAAAAGAAAAAAGGCGTTATTGCCTGCTCTGCGGGCAACCACGCGCAGGGCGTTGCGCTTGCGTCCAAAAAATTCGGCATACGCTCTGTAATCTGTATGCCCGACGGCGCTCCCATTTCCAAGGTCGAAGCAACCAAGAGCTACGGCGCGGAAATCGTACTGGTTCCCGGCGTCTACGACGACGCTCACAACGAAGCTGAAAGGCTCAAAGAAGAGCGCGGCTTTACGCTCATTCATCCCTTTGACGACGAGGACGTCATCGCAGGTCAGGGTACCATCGGTCTCGAAATTATAGAACAGCTTAAAGACGTGGACGCGATAGTCGTTCCCGTCGGCGGCGGCGGACTGATTTCGGGTGTCGCCTTTGCGGTAAAGTCGCTCAACCCAAAGGTCAAGGTCTACGGCGTTCAGGCGTCGGGCGCACCCAGTATGGTCAACGCGCTCGAACATCATAAGGTTGAGGCTCTCCCCTCCGTCTCTACAGTTGCCGACGGCATTGCCGTAAAAGAGCCCGGTCTTCTCACCTTTGACGCTTGCTCGAAGTACGTCGACAAAATCGTAACTGTCACGGACGACCAGGTATCCGCCGCAATACTCGCACTCATCGAAAAACAGAAGATGATTGCCGAGGGTGCGGGCGCGGTCGCCTTAGCCGCGGTTATGTACAATAAAATTCCCGATATCAAGGGTAAAAAAGTCGTCTGCCTCATTTCGGGCGGCAACATAGACGTTACCATACTTTCGCGCGTTATCAGCCGCGGACTTTTAATGGGCGGCAGACAGTGCTCGCTTACCATAGAGCTTGTAGACAAACCCGGTCAGCTCGTCGGAGTTTCCGATATTATTGCCAAATGCGGCGGAAACGTGACCGCCGTTTTACACGAGCGTTCAAACGAGGGTACCGCCGTCAACGGCTGTTATCTGAAATTACAAATCGAGACCAGAAACACCGACCATATAAAGCAAATCAGAGAGCATTTAAAGGCTAACGGGTTTAAGGTTATCGACTGATTTAAGGAGTTAAATATGAAGACAGTTTCCACCGACAAGGCGCCTGCGGCGATAGGCCCCTATTCGCAGGCGAAAATAGTAAACGGGCTTGTGTTTACAAGCGGACAAATTCCAGTCAATCCGTCCACGGGCAATATCGAAGCGACGGACATTGCGGGACAGACCGAAACCGCCTGCAAAAACGTAGCCGCTCTTTTAAACGCGGCGGGCTCGTCAATTGACAAAGTAGTAAAAACCGTGTGCTTCCTTTCGGATATCGGCAATTTTGCCGCTTTCAACGAGGTCTATGCGAAATACTTTACCTCCTGCCCCGCGAGAAGCTGTGTGGCGGTTAAGGATATCCCCAAAGGCTGTCTGGTTGAAATCGAAGCTATTGCGGAGCTTTAAAAAATTACAGTTGACACAAAGCCCATTTTCGGATATAATTATCAAAAGAGGAATCACGTATGAAAACAGCTATTATAACCGACAGTAACAGCGGTATCACGCAAAGCGAGGCAAAGAGCCTCGGAATTAACGTAGTACCTATGCCCGTTTTAATTGACGGCGAGCAGTACTTCGAGGACTTGACCCTTACGCAGGAACAGTTTTATGAAAAGCTGAAGTCCGACGCCCAAGTCTCCACCTCCCAGCCCAGCGCCTTTGACGTTGCCGAGCTTTGGACGGAGGTTTTGAAAACCTACGACAAAATAATCCATATCCCTATGTCCAGCGGACTTTCGGATACCTGCAAAACTCTTTCGCAAGTTGCAAAAAACGAGTTTGCGGATAAGGTCTACGTAATCGACAACCAGAGAATTTCCGTCACGATGCGCCAGAGCGTTCTCGACGCAATAAAAATGGCCGAAGACGGAAAAACCGCGGAAGAAATACGCGACTACCTTATGGATACCAAGATGCAGGCGTCAATTTATATAACTGTAAATACGCTTAAATATCTTAAAAAAGGCGGCAGACTTACCCCCGCCGTTGCGGCTATCGGCACGCTTTTGAAGATTAAGCCCGTATTGCAAATCCAGGGTTTCAAACTTGACCAGTACGCAAAGGTCACCAAGATGAGCGCCGCAAAAGAAAAAATGATAGACGCCGTAGCCAAGGATTTGGACACGCGCTTCAAGGAACTGAGAAAGAGCGGCAAAATGGTACTCGCGATTGCGCACACCGAAAATTACGAGCTTGCACAGCAATACGCCGAGGAACTCAGAGAACGCTTCCCCGATATTGAGGTTTGCCACGTCGACCCCCTCTCTTTAAGTGTCTCCTGCCATATAGGACCTGGCGCTCTCGCGTGTGCATGTTGCAGTAAATATTGAAAATAAAAAAGTAATACGGCTCGGGCTTTTGCCCGAGCCGTTTTTTATATTAAACTTTTGCGCTCGAATTTCAACGCATACTTGCCGTTATAAATTATGCCGATTACCAGACTGTTTACCATCAGATAGCACCAAAGCAAAAATACTATTAAAGCGGCTATAGCGCCGTAGAGCTTTTGCGGAGAAGCGAAGTTAAGATAAATACTGAAGCCGACGGCGCACAGTACCCAGAGCGTGACGGTCAGTAGTACCCCTGCCGCCACCTCGTCGAAGCGCATCTTATACGGACAGGCGAAAACGTTGAGAAGATACGCCGCAATAAAGGCGAACATAATCAGAAAGACCGTGGATATAACCTCCGCAACGGACGAAGGCATAATTTCTTCGAGAAACGCCGCACTGAAAATAGGTACGACGGCAATAAGACTTAATGCCAGAATTACGGCAAGCACTATAAAAATCGAATAAACGCGAAGTTTAAGTCCGCCCCTTTGAAATTCTACCCCGTAAATTATTTCGCCGCTGCGTCTTAAGTGGTAGAAAAAGTTGGTCGACGACCAGAGCGTCGTCAGAATAAGTATTATTCCCGCTCCGCCCGTGGCGCTTTTAGCCGCCGTCTGGAGATATTCTATTACTGGCTCAACCGCACTGAAAATTGCGTGCGAGGTTATAAACGACAGATCCACGTTGCCCGCAAGCAACGTAAGCCAGAATAAAAAAGGCGTGACGGACATCAGAAGAAAATAAACCAGTGTTCCCGAAAGCGTCGAAAAGCGCTTGTCGGCAAAGTATTTGATTTCGTCTACAATCGAAAACATAAATATATTTTTAACTTTTACGCGGGTATATATTCAAAAAGGCGCG
>CAYMUQ010000008.1:0-27437 GCA_964393805.1 uncultured Clostridia bacterium | reverse complement strand
GCTGTTTCGAATGCAGCGGCAAGGGTTGCAGACTTTGCAAAGGCACGGGCTGGATAGAGGTTCTCGGCGCGGGTATGGTAAACAGGCACGTCTTGGAAGGTTGCGGCGTAGACCCCGAGGAATATTCGGGCTTTGCGTTCGGTATGGGCATAGAAAGAATTGCTATGCTTAAGTACGGAATTAACAATATGAAACTGCTGTTCGAAGGCGACGTGAAATTCCTTCGCCAGTTCAAGGGATAAGGAGGAAAAACTATGTTATTACCTTTATCGTGGCTTAAAGAATACGTCGACGTCGACTGCACCGCAGAAGAGTTACAGAAAAAACTCTTCGGTTGCGGCTTCGAGGTCGAGGAACTTATAGATATCGGCAAGGATATTACTGGCGTAGTCGTAGGCGAAGTCAAAGACTGCCAACCCGTAGAGGGCACCCACCTGCACGTTTGCAAGGTCGACTGCGGAAAGTACGGCGTCGTACAGATTTGTTGCGGCGCGGACAACGTCAAAACGGGCATTAAAGCGCCCGTCGCTCTTCCCGGCGCAACCGTCTACGCAACTGCAAAAGACCACGTCACAGTCGAGGGCGTGATGACCATTAAAAAAGGTAAGCTCCGCGGAATAGAGTCCGACGGTATGCTCTGTTCGGGCGTGGAAATCGGCGTAAACGGCGACACGTTCGAGGGCGGCGGCTACTGCGGACTGCTCCTTCTTCCCCCGTCTTTTGAAAACGGCGCGGACGTCAAACCGCTTCTCGGACTGGACGACTATATCTTTGATATAGGCGTTACCGCAAACCGCCCCGACTGTCAGAGTATTTTAGGTATGGCGAGAGAAGTTGCGGCGGTTCTGAATAAACCTTTCAAAGAGCCCGACTACACCTATACCGCAAAAGAAAAGGGCGAAAAAGTGTCGGTAAGCGTACTCGCTCCCGACGTCTGCCCGAGATATATCGCGCACTACGTAAAAGACGTTAGACCCGCCCCCTCACCTTTATGGCTGAGAAGAAGGCTTGCGCTGTGCGGCGTGCGTTCCATTAACAATCTCGTGGATATAACCAACTACGTACTGCTTGAAATGGGTCAACCCATGCACGCGTTCGATATTGATAAACTCGAAGGCAGAGAGATTGTCGTTCGCCGTGCAAAAGAGGGCGAAGAGATTGTTACGCTTGACGGCAAGTCGTTTAAATTGAGCGGCGAAAACCTCGTAATCTGCGACGGCAACAAGCCCTGCGCACTTGCAGGCATTATGGGCGGCGAGAACAGCGAGATTATGGACGATACGAAAGGACTTCTGTTCGAAGCGGCGAAATTCGCGCGCGACAGCGTGCGCAAGACCTCGCGTTCGCTCGGTCAGCACTCAGACTCCTCCTCTCTATTCGAAAAGGGAATTTGCGAGTACACGACCGAACACGCAATGGCGAGAGCCTTACACCTTATCGAACAGCTTGACTGCGGCACGGTTACCGACGTACACGTGGACGTTAAGACCGAATACTCGCACGACGGCGCGAAGACTATGGAAGTAAGTCTTAATAAAATAAACGCACTTCTCGGTATCCAAATTCCTGCGGACGACGCGGTAGACATTTTGAAAAGACTGAACTTCGGCGTAGAGAAAAAGGGCGATAAGCTCGTATTGCAGGTGCCCCCCTACCGCGAGGATATAGACGGATATGCCGACATTGCCGAAGAGCTTATACGCGAATACGGCTACGACAACGTTGAGGGCACGTTTATGCCCACCGCATCGGTTACCAACGGCGGTTATTCGGACGAACAAAAGGCTGAAAACGCAATCAAGGACTGTCTCGTTTCTATGGGACTGTACGAGATTTCGACCTACTCCTTCTATTCGGAAAAAGACCTCGACCTTCTGCGCTTCCCCGCGAACGCGCCCGAACGCAAATTCATAAAAATCAAGAACCCCATAGGCGAGGACCTGTCGGTAATGCGTACGACGCTCGCGCCCTCTATGCTCGAGGTTATAGTGAGAAACGTAAGGCGCGGAAATACCGAGGGTAAACTTTTCGAGATTTCGAAAATATATATACCGAAAGCTCTTCCCTTGACCGACTTCCCCGAGGAAAAGCCTATGCTCTGTATAGGCACCTTCGGCGGCGGTACCTTCTTCGATATTAAGGGCATTATAGAGAGCCTTGCCGACGCATTGAATACGAAGTTTGACTTTGCACCGACCGCCAAGAGCTTCCTGCACCCCGGCGTCTGCGCGGAGATTTCCTGCGAGGGCGAAGTAATCGGCTACGTCGGAAGCGTTGACCCTTCGCTCCGCGAAGAGCTTGCAATCGAAAAAGCCGCGTTTATCGCAGAGATTGACTACGAAAAACTGAGAACGCATTCGAGGCAGTTCAGATACGTTCCCGTATCCAAATTCCCCGAGGCTGTGCGCGACCTTGCGCTGGTCGTAGACGAGGGCGTTACCTGCGCTCAAATCGAAAAAGAAATTTTTGCGGCTTGCAAGTACGTTACCGAAGTGAAACTCTTTGACGTCTACGTCGGAAAACAGGTTGGCGAAGGCAAAAAGTCAATGGCTTACAATATTACCTTCACCCCCAAGGACGAGGCGTTTACGCCCGAGAAAATAGACGGCTTTGTTAAAAAGATTTTAGGAAATCTCAAACATAAGTTGAATATAGAGCTTAGATAACTTTAAAAAGTTAAAGGCGTCCGCAGAAAACTGCGGACGCCTGTTTTTTTAATTGGGTTTAGTGCGCGATTTGAATATCATCGCCATAATAAACGAGAACACCACCGCGGCGGTTATGCCCGCGCTGGCGGCAGCAAGACTGCCCGTCACCGCGTAGAAGAAGCCCTTTTCGGCTCCCCTTATCGCGCCGTTTGCAAGTAAATACCCGAACCCCGAAATGGGAACCGTAGCGCCTGCGCCTGCAAAGTTTACGAGCGGCTGATATAAGCCTACCGCGGTTAAAACCACGCCAGACAGCATAAAGTAAACTAAAATCTTGCCTGCGGTCAAATCGGTAAAATTTATGATAATCTGCGCAACCGTACATATTGCGCCGCCGACCGCAAAGGCTTTTAAATACGCCAATACTATTTCCAAAATCTGTTGACCCATACTACACCTCCAACTCCACTGCGTGCGATATGCAGGGTATAGATTCGCCCTGTCCCGACGACACCGTCGAAAGTAGTGCGCCCGTCGCCGCAAACAGTACGCGCCTGTATTGACGCGCTCTCATCTTGGCGAGTATATACGAATTGAATACAGTCGCACTGCAACCTGCTCCGCTTCCGCCCTGAAATTCGTCCTCTACGACTTTGTATATAATTTCTCCGCAATCGACGTGTTGCTTTGAAACGTCGAAGCCTTTTTCCCAACATAAATCCTTTAATATACGCGAACCGAGCGCACCCAAGTCACCCGATAAAATCAGGTCGTAATCTTCCGGCGAGGTCTGCGTGTCGCGGAAATGTCTTATGAGCGTATCCGCGCAGGCGGGCGCCATCGCCGCGCCCATATTGTTTACGTCGGTAACGCCAAAGTCCACTACCTTGCCCATCGTTCCGTTGACTATCTTTACTCCGTCGCCCTCGTCGGCGATAAGACAGCCGCCCGCGCCAGTCACCGTCCACTGGCTTTGGGGAGGGCGCGTCGTTCCCTGTTCGAGCGGGAAACGGTACTGTCTCTCCGCGCTCGAAAAGTGACTGCCCGTCGCCGCAACAACGCGCTTTGCGTAGCCTGCGTTGACGAGCGCCGCCGCAAGCATAATACTCTCGCTCATAGTCGAGCAAGCCGAATACACGCCTAAGAAGGGAATATCGAAGTCTCTTGCCGCAAAGGACGCGGATATAATCTGGTTTAACAGGTCGCCCGAGATGAGCGCGTCCACCTCGTCGCGCCTTAAATGCGCGTTTTCAATCGCGCCGTCGATTACCCTCGAGAGCATTTTACACTCGGCTTTTTCGAAGGTGCTTTCGCCGAACATATCGTCGCTTAAAGCGGTTTCGACGAACTCGCCTATAATGCCTACGCACTCCTTGGGTCCCGCCACCGTCGAGCTTGATACTATCCTCGGTTTGTTTTTAAAATATATCGTATGTCCCGAATAAAATTTAGACTGCATATGTATCTTTAATTAGTCTTGCTAAAGCTACGTCTTTTTATTCTTATATTACGGCAATTAAAAATGTCGGTATTGACAACCCGCGGCAATTGATGTAAAATAAAAATATATCTTAAAATATAAGGGGCTACTATGAACGAAAAATACGACTTGAGCAAAAACGAATACTTTAAGGACTTCGACGTGGACAATCACCTCGACCCCCTTTCGGGCGTACTTACAAGAGACGCTCTCGAAGAATACGTAAACTGGCTTATAGCAAATAACCACCAGTTCAGTCTCTGCCTTATCGATATCGATAACTTCAAAAATATAAACGATACGTTCGGGCATCTCGTAGGCGATATTATTATCGAACAGACCGCAAAGCGCTTCGTTAAGATTGCAGGCGACAACGCGGTTGTCGCACGCTACGGCGGAGACGAGTTCGTAATAATAGTAGACAATCTTACGGACTACGACGGGATATGGACGTACGCTCACGACACGATGAGAGATCAAAGCACGAAGGTGGTGTACGACTGCATACCCGAAATATCCGTGACCTTTACTATGGGCATTTCACACTGTCCGGTAGACGGCAACGACTACGCAAGTTTATTCGCGCTTGCAGACAAGGCACTCTACCGCGGCAAGACCAAGGGCAGAAACTGCTTTATAATTTATCTTCCCGAAAAGCACGCGCACCTCGATTTACACGGCGAACGCGACAAGCGTATGAAGATTATGCAACAGTGTATTTCCATTTTCAACGGACTTACCGCCTGCGGCGAGGACTTATCGATAGCGATTACCAACGTATTCAAAAGCCTTGCTTTAAACTATATGTTCGACCATATCTGTTTGGAATCGCCCAAAAAGATAAATTACAGCGTAGTTTTCACACTGTCCGAACAGAAACACTTTTCACACATACCGTTAAAGCTGATAGACGCCTTCGGCGGCACTTCGGGTTACGTAAACATAAACGACACGAGCGAGATTAAAAATCAGAACTTCAAGGAAATTATCGAAGTTTACAAAAATCAGAAAATCAGCTCCGCACTGTACTGCAAAGTCAGCGCATACGGCAAAAACTACGGCTATATAAGAGTTGACACCACCAACACTGCGAGGGTATGGCAGAACGAGGAAATCTCTATGGTTATAGTCGCCTCCAACGCTTTGGGAATAATTCTTCACTACCAGAAAAAAACGCTCGACGGTCTGGCTTCGGTTCTACCCATCGAGATAGCAAACGTAGACTGACAAATAAGATTTAAACGGCGGAGCAAACTGCTCCGCCGTTTCTTTTCGTCCTCTCCCCTTTTTAAAAATTTCATACGTTTTTAATTGAATTATAAAGCTCCGATATGTTATACTTAAAAAGTATATGTACGGCGTTTACCAGGAAATAATTGCCGCCTGCAAAGAGGCGCTTAAATCATTTGATGAGAACAGGGAGCTTTTGGAATATCCCGAGGTTCAGGCTGACAAGACCTGGTATCTTGCCGTGCTTGAAAAGTTCAATTCGCAGGACGCACTCAAGCGCAAGTTTGACGAATTTTTAAAGCTTTTCGAGGAAGAAAAGACCGCCGCGTCGCTTTTAAACTCCGCTATTGACGAGAGTGAAAGAGCCTTTATATCCGATGAGATTTCACTCATCAAGGCAAAGAAAATAAAGCTTGGCGGAGAGCTTGCTTCCTCCGTCGGAAAGACCGTTGAAAGCGGCGCTTACTGCCGCATAAAGACCAAAAATGCAGGCGCGGATAAGCTTGCGGAGGATATTTATAACCTTATCCTTAGCGACTTGCAGACGCACGGTTGCAAGGCGGTAAATATAGCCGTCCAAAACAGCAAGAACGGCGGAACGGATATTATGTTTACCGCGGAAGGCGCATCGGCGCTTTCAAGGCTTACGCCGCTTGCGGGAGTTCATAAGATAATCGTCTCTGCCGCTAATAACGCAGAAATTAATATAGGCGTCTCCCCCGCCGCGGAAGAGGTTTCCCCTCTTGACGAAAAGGATTTAAAAATCGATTTGTTCCATTCAAGCGGCGCGGGCGGACAGAATATAAACAAGGTCGAAACCGCCGTCAGAATTACGCATATTCCAAGCGGTTTGCAGGTCGTCTGTCAGGACGAGAGAAGCCAGCTAAAAAACAAAAAGCGCGCACTTGAAACACTTGCAAAAAAGCTTAAAGAAAACAATTCCAAAGCTGAAAAGTCGCGCATAGAGACTGATATTTCGCGGCAGTTTGCAGACAAAAAGCCCAAACTCATTATAGACCTTACTACGGGCACGGCGTCGGACGCGCGGCTCGCCTCATTTAAAAAAGAGCCGCTCCCCCTGTCCCCTCAAACGTTCTCTTCATATATTGACGCACTCATTTCGAAAGGTTTTTAAGCGTGGAAAATACGACAGTTAAAATTACCCTGAATACGCAGAAAATTATTCTCTCGGGCAGCCGCAGAGCTTACAAGACCGAGGGTCTTAGTTTTGCCGCGAGAAAAATCGCCGCCGTAGACGCATTCATTTCGCGCACAGCCGAGAGCATATTCTACGCGGGCTTTACACCGCCGCACGACGAGTGCTACTGCGCCGCCACCGAGGACGGAAAATTTACGCTGTTTTTTTGCAGGGCTGACGACGAGAGACTGACCTCGGGCGACCTGGTATTTTATAAGCTCATCTGCGCGGAGGAAAACGACGGAGGCTTCGACAGAAGTCTTTCGGACTACTTAAATACTCGCAGAACCGTAACGGTTATACTGAGACCGACCGACGACACTCCCCCCGCGGGCGATTTAAACAGACTGTACGTAGTATCGAGCGGAGACGGCATAGTCAATTTCCCTTTACTTTCCGAAGCACAGAAAAAGATAGTCGAAACCGAGGACGCGAATATGCTCGTTCAGGGCGTTGCAGGAAGCGGTAAGACCAACGTTTGCGTTGAAAAAGCAGTCTACTGCGCCTGCCGCGACTACCGCGGAAAAGTCCTTTATACCACCTATTCGCGCGGACTTATGACCGAAACGCAGTCCAAAGTCGAACTGTTTATAAAGAGCATTGACGAGTTTCTGCGCTTTTACGAGAGCGGCAACGTTGTCTTTATCGACGCCGACCACAAGCGAGCTATCGAGAACAAGCTGGGTATACCGTTCGATACGGACGACGACGCGAAAATAATTGCTTCCTTAAAGCGTATCTCGACCTTTTTAAAAGAAAAAGTCGACTATAAGCTCATTGAAGATATTTACGCCGAAAGCTTCGGCGAAGCTCAGGTTGCGGACGAACAAACTTTTTTAAACGCCTATTTAAAAGATAAAAACTACCGTCTTTCGGGTGCGCTCGATAAAATTAAAAATATTTCACCCGAGCTTATATATAAAGAAATTTACGGTATGATTTTCGGCAAATACGAGCTGTCCTCTCCGAGCGAAGCTATGTCCCGCGAGGACTATTTCAAAGAGCGTGCCGAGAGCTTCACCCGCGCGGAGTGCGACACCATTTATTCGGTTGCCTGCGACTTTGCATCATACCTGACTAAGAATAACTATAAAGACAACAATTCTATGTCAAGAGAGCTTTTAAAAAGCGTATCTCAGCCCGTATATTCGGTAGGCATTATAGACGAGGTACAGGACTTTACAGAGGTAAACCTATGTCTTATGAAAAAGCTTTGCAGAAAGCTTTTTTGCGTGGGCGACGCTCTTCAAATGATTAACCCGTCCTACTTTGCTTTTTCCTATTTAAAGCGGCTTATGTACGGTGACACGACGGGTATAAGCGAACTTAAACACAATTTCAGAAGCTCGGAAAAGCTTACTAAAATCGCAGACAATCTGGGCGAACTCAACCGTAAAAAGTTCGGCACGCACAGCTTCGTTTTAAAGGGCGAGAGCGTGCCCTCTTCCTCCCACTCCTCGGCGGTGTTCGTAAAACAGAGAGATTTCGCCTCCTTCCTTACGGACAAGCGGTTCGAAAACGTAACCGTCATAGTATCCTCGGGCGAGAAAAAAGCGGAGCTGAGGAAAAAGCTCAAAAAGACCGAAATTTTAACCGTTGCGGAAGCCAAGGGGTTGGAGCGCGAAACGGTAATTCTAATCGACGTATTAAGCGACAACGCGGACAAATGGCGATACCTCGAAAAGCTGACGCCCAACAGAAAGACTGCAGACGAAAACTCGGTATTCAGATATTATTTCAACCTCTTCTACGTCGGCGTGTCGCGTGCAAAACAGTACCTGTTCGTCTCCGAACACGACTACCCCGAGAGCTTTGACGAGCTGTTTAAAACCTGCTTTGAAATAAAGAGCCGAGACGGCGCGATAAGTCTTTTAAAGGACGTCGCGGGAAGAATAGAGCTGGGCGACGACGAGCTTATAGAGAGAATAGAAAAGTTCTGTTCGCTCGGGCAGTACGACAACGCGCGCTTTACCGCGGACAAGCTCTCTACGGACAAACTGCGAGACGAACAGCTTTCGCACATATTCGTACACGAAAAATATCTGCGCTTCGGCAAATGGCGCGAGGCGGGCACCGAATACTGGCGGCGCGGAATGGATAAACCCGCAAGGGAAATGTTTACCCGCTCGGGCGACGAAAAGCTGTTCCCCCTTATGGACGCCTGCTTAAAGGGCGGCGGCGCCTTAGACGTGGACATAGTCCGCTTCTACCCCATCGTCTTGGATAACCCGCTTGCTAAAACGATTATCCTCGAAACGCTACAAGGCGACTACAATAAACTATCCGAAAAGCAAAGAGAAATTACCCGAACGCTTAAAGGCAAAAGGAGATTAAAATGAGCGATACCGAAGATTTGAAAAAACTTATCGACAGCTTTATTGCATACCGCAACGTGCTTACCCCCTTGCAGGAGAGTTTAAGAGCGGTCGGCGAGACATACGAGGCGATAAGAAACGATTTGGACAGCTTAACGCGCAGTCTTTCGGGCAACGCCGCAGGTCAGCTCGACAGAATACAGTCGGCGCTGAACGCGCAGGCTAAAAACGGCGTCGAGCTTTCAAAAAAGATTGACGAGTTCGCCGTCGGCGAAGAGCGCTATACCCAGGCGGTAAACCGTATGACCGCAAAATTTGCCGAGGTCTCCAAGCGTATCGAGGCGGCCAACGAGATTGAAAAACAGGCCGAGGAGCTTATAGGCAAGCTCGACGACATAGTTTCGGAAAAGAGACAGAATTACAATCTCAAAGACTTACAGCGCGCCCTCGAAGCGTACAACAAAAACGTCGAAAAGGTCAGCGACTTTATTAATAAAGACGTCGGAAAAGTACTCTCCGACAACGCCGAAAAGATAGACGCTATAAAGCGTGAAAACGAGGCTCTTTCGGAGGCTGTCACCGAGCAGGGCAAATCTATTGCACAGCTTACCGCAACCTTTGCGGAGACCTCCGCTCTTCTCAAAAAGACGGTCGAAAGCGGCAGTGTAAACGAGGAATACCTCTTCGATGCGTTCGACAGATGGGCACAAGACAGAAAAGTAAAAATTAAAAAGAAATAAACTATGAGCGCAAAGGAAGCACCTTCCGCAAGCTTTATTGACGAGCTTACGGAGGCGATTGAAAAGGACGATATAAAGACGTTTTCAAGCTGTATGGAGAAATATCCGTGCGGCAGTTTCCGTTTGGGAAGATTTCCCGTGCTTTCCGCCCTGTACCTTTGCCGTTCGAAAAAAATTATTAAATCCTACGAAACGCAATTTTTGAATATCGGGAGCTGGCAGCCCTTGACGGAGCCCGTCAAGCTCGCTACGCTTTTCAGAAAGACGGCGGGTAAGTGTTTAAGGCTGTACCTTGAAGAAGTCGTTACCCCTCCCGAGATGCTTGCACTTACCGAACAGACGCGTAAGTTGAGAAAAGTATTCAATAAGTTCCGTCTGTCCGCCGCCGCAAAACAGCGGATTAAGGACGTCTATTCAATAAAGTACGGGCTTGAAGTCAAATACGAAGACAACAGGGCGTACTTCCCCTCCCGTCCGTTGAACAAGCGGGAGAAAAAGATAATAATTTTAGCCTGCGCAGGCGCGTTTATCTTAGCCGCGTCCGCAGTTTCGATACCCTTTATAGTAAACGAATTCAAGCCGTATATAGAGGATGAAAACGGCGAGCTGAGAGTGTCGTCCTTCGAGCAGATAGACTTCAATTCGGAAAATTCCTATATTCTGAAAAACGACGTAACATTAAACAAGAACTTTTACACTGAAAACTTAAAATGCACTATTGACGGAAACGGCAAGACTATTAATTTCAACGGTGAAAAGAGCGCGATCGGTCTGCTTGCGGGCAATATTAAAAACGCCGTAATCAAAACTACGGCAAGCGTTCCGTTTATAGATACCGTAGACATTCCAGGAAAAATCGAGAACGTAACGGTTAAAGCCAACTCCGATATAGAAGTCAGCCAAAATTTCGGCTATCTTATTTACGAAAATTACGGCACGGTAGACGGGGTTACGCTGTACGCCGAAGGCTCAATAGACGTAACCCGCGACGCGGAGGATACCAAATCCGACAGCGTTTTTATCGGAGGAATAACCGCAAGCAATTCCAGCTATACCGTCTTTCTGAACACGTATTACGGCGTAATTCAAAACTGTAAAGCCGTCTATACAGATTTTAGCTTGTCGGGCGTTTCGAACGCGAACACCTCTTTCGGCGGTATTACGGGACAGAACGCCGGCATTATATCCTATTCCCTCACGGAGGGCAGTATAAGCTCCGACACAGTAGACGCCGCAGGCATATGCGCAACAAACCAATACTATATAAGAAGTTGCGAGAATAAGGCGTCCGTAGCGCAAATATCGCACAATATTCATTGGAATACCGTTTGCGCGGGTATTGCGCTCACCAACGAGGGTCCGATAAGGTATTGCCGCAACTACGGCAAGATAAGCTCTGCTTCGGTTTGCGATGGCGGAGACAGCGAAACTCTCCCCTATTCGATATCCGCGGGCATTGCGGGCAACGCGACGGCATATATTTACGGCTGTACCAACTACGGACTGATAAGCGCGGAGGCGACGGGCAACGCATTTGCGGCAGGCATATGCGGACAGTCCTACACCGAGACCTACTACTGTCTGTCCGAGGGCGACGTATCCGTCAGCGGCGAGGAGGTCTATGCGGGCGGAATTGCGGCGACGTCAAACGCAACCGTCGTTTCTAACTCGATACGCTTCGGATATGCCGAATACTGTATTTCATCCTGCTCGATAACCGCGAAATCTGATAAAGCGTATATCGGCGGTATTGCGGGCTTTATAGGCAACGGACGCATAAATTATACCGACGGGTTCGGCGAAGTTTATCAGACCGTCTACTACGGCGGCGCGATTTACTGCCTGTCGCTTTCGGGTTTTTCGATAACCGGCGGCGGATATTCGGGCGGTATCGCCGGCGTATGCAGTATCGTTTTAACCGACGGTGCGGACGGCAGCGGCAACGTCAATACCTTTACCTTTAACAACGTAACTTACAACAGCTTTAATGATAACGTTTATATAAAGTCGGACGGAGCGAAAAACGCCGCGGGCGCGAAAGCTACGATTACCGACGAAGAAATTACCTACGGCGACGGAAGCGACGCGGGTGCCACTTCTAACTCTGCGGACAATATCGTAGCTTCCAAGCTGTACGCTCAAATTCTCGAAAATCTGACCGAGAAATCCGATTAAATTTTTTAGTGACAGCGCCGCGCATTTTTCAAAAATGCGCGGCGCTTTGTTTTTATTCTTTTAATCTGCTTAACTGCCCGAGAGGGTCTTCTTTTCCTTTTTGTAGGTCTCGACCGTCTGGTCAATCATCTGCTTCTGCGCGGGGGTCGGGGTATAGTAACCGCGGCTTGAAAGCTGACTGAACAGGCTGTACTGATTTTCGGCAACCGTGCTAAGGTTTGAGTTAAAACCTTTTCTTAAGCTTTTGGAGCTGCCCTCGAACAGCGCTATAGCGTAAAAGCTCATAAGCTGTTTTTCGCTTTCGAGCATATCCATAATCGCGTCTTTTTCGTTTAAAGTGGTATCGCTTTTCTGTAATTTCATATCAGCCTCCTATTACCTTTAAAAGTTCTTCATAGCGTCTCTGATGGTCGTCGGCGATGCGGTTCATACAGGAAGCGAGGTCGACGTCGGTCAAAGTCTTGGCGTAAGCGCGCGCCTTTTTGCAAATCAGTCCCTCGAAGGTAAGGGCGTCGGTTATCATAGTAAGTTCTTTACTCGTTATGTTAGTCATAAAAATACCTCCGCATAGGTTGTTGACCGTTTTGCGGAGGTTTATTCAATCGTTAGTTTATGTCCGAAGATTTTTACTTTTTATCTCCGCCGAAGAGAGCGCCGAAAAGGTCGGTCTCGCTTGCGGAGTGCGCCTTTATTGCCTGATAATATTCGTCGTTTGAAAAATCGCGCTCTTTCTCGTACGCACCGCCGAGGCTCTCTATCGCGTATTTTAGTTCCTGATATTCTATATAGCTTATCCCCTCCTCGTCTATCTTATCTAAAAGATACGGGAGAGCTTTCTCGTCGCCGTAAGCGGCGAGATAGCTTGCGTGCATGGGAACTTTTTCGGGGTCGGAGCGGAACTCCTTTATAAGTATTTCGAAAATTCTGTCGTCGCGCAGAACGCACCTCGATAGTATTTCGAGCATATATTCGCTCTTCACACCCTTATTATAGTTGCTTAGAGCTTCGTCCTTTATATCGTCCGCAAACTGCTTTAAATTGTCCACGCAGGTATTGCAGACGTCCTCGTCGTCCGAAGTGGTTAAAAGGTTCATATATTCGCCTACCGCCGCCTTGCTTGCGCCGAGCAAATTTATTGCGTACGATATCTCTTCGTCCGTACCCGACAAAAGCGGTATTAAAAGCTCGGCGCTGTTCCTCTGCTCGATGGCGTTACACAGAAATTCGCTGACCGCAATCCCCTGCTTTAAGTGTGCTTTAAGCTGGGATATAAGCTGTTCGTCGCTCATATCCGCATAGTAACCGTTGGGAGACTTGCCTATGGACTTTATAACCGTATCGCCGAAACGGGCGTACATTTTGGGTATGACGTCCTCCCACTCGCTCTCGGTGTATTTATCGGAATTTTTCTTTACGTATTCGGCAAGCTTCTCGTCGAACATACCGTCAAAATCGTACAGTTTCATATCTCTATCCCAAAATTTTATTTACCTTATCTTCGTCCGTTCCGAAGAACGAATAAATCTGTTCGTCGTTCAAACCGCTCTCTCTTATTTCCGAATATCTTACGATAGCCGCGGCAAGCGACGAGACCGAACGGCAAGCTTCAAGACCGCCTTCTCTCTCTAACTTTTCGTACAGCTTTTCGCACGCCGCCGCAAGCTTAAAAGGATATTCCTCCGCGAGCATTGCAAAGCGCGAAAAAGCAAGTCCGTAAGCCCTCAAAAAGGTCTTCTTTCTGAGTTTGCCGACCTTTACAGGCACCAGCGTTACGCGCTTATAGATATTGCAGACGACTATCCCGTACTCGCCCTCCGCGTTCTGCTGAACGAGCGCGTTTAAGGTTTCCATTTTAATTCCGTCCTGCAAAAAGGCGTCCAATAAAATATCGCGGACGGTATCCTCTAAGCGGCACTTGACGGCGCAGAGCGCGCCGAGAGCCTTCAATTCGTACGAAGCCGAACCGTCCCCCTCGTCGAAGCACCAGTGGATTATACCCGTAACGTCCGCCTGCTTTGACATCTTCAACGCGGCGGCGTCGCTCAGAGAGTTTATCTCGGTCAATATCTCGATATTACTCTCGCACTCCCTGCGCGGCAGACGGTAGTAATACTCCAACTCTTTAAGGCGTTTATCCTCTCTCTTTCTGCTCTCTTCCAACGCGACGAAATGCCAGTAGTCGGCGGCTATCGCGTTGGGATAAATGGTGAGAAGCAAATCGAATATTTCAAGGCTCTTACTTATTTTACCGCAGTTATATGCGGCAACGGCTTTGAAAAAAAGAATAGACGAGTCGTAAGCGAACTTGTCGTCAAGTCTTGAAAACAGGTCGAGAGCCTGTTCGTGCAAGCCGTTCTCACAGCATACCGTGGCGATTTTGTACATATCCTCGGAATCGGTAGGATTGAGCGCAAGCAGTCTGAACGCAATTTCAGTCGCCTCCTCTTTTCTGCCCTGCTGACTTCTTACTGCCGCAAAGGTAGTCAACGCCTGCACGTTGGAGGGGTCGCGCTCCAATATGAGCCGACACTCCTCTTCCGCCTCTTCGAGCTTGTCGCATATGACGTTGCACATTGCGATATAGTTGCGCGCGGACAGATACTTGTCGTTACCCTCGTCTACCTTTGCAAACTCGGTAACCGCACCCTCGAAGTCGTTACCGCGCATACGCTCCATACCGCTGTCAATCTCTTGGGAAAAATCGGCGAGCTTGGGAGGGTATACGAATTTCAAAGGCGGCTTGCCGTCCTTTATAAACGCATTTATTATGTCCTGTCTGTTCTGCTGGGTGAGCTTCTCGTCGGTCTCCATTAAGAGCTTATTGTAGTAGAACGCGGCGAAATTCTCCTGCCCCATATTCATAAAGCTGACCGCAAGACCTTCGTACGCCTCGGCATAGTCGGCGCCCGCACCTGCATAGTCGATATATTTGAACCAACCGTTGACGCATTTTTCGTACAGACCCATATCGTCGAACGCTTCCGCATAGAGCATATACGAGTCCTCGTCGTTGCCGTTCAAGACGGCGTTTTTGTTCAGCATTTTAAGCGCTCCGATATAATCGTGCGCTTCTACGTCGTCTGCGGCTATGGCTATCAGTCTGTCGGGACTGAAATCAATTGCGTCTGTCTTGTTCATTTAATCAGAATAATTCGTCTATCCGACTTTCGCCGAATATGTAATCTTTGTTGCAATAGTGGCAATGCACGCAAACTTGACCCTGCTCGCGGCAGATATCCAAAAGCTCGCTTTTGCCAACCGAGGCAAGTACGCCCGCAATCTTCTTTTCGGAACAGTTACATTTATATTCGGGGAAGAGTGCCGTAAGCTCACCGTCGGCTATATCTTTGAAATACTTATCGTAAACCTCGTCGGCTGTGCCGAAATCTTCGCTATCTTTAAAAGCGTAAAAAGCGGCTCCCGCCCTGTCCACGTTCTCGTCCTCGGCGTCGGGCAGAAGTTGCATAACCACACCGCCCGCATACTTGCATTTACCGCCGTCGGTTAAAACGCTTATTTTTACAGCCGTGGGTATCTGTTCGCTCTGTCCGAAATACAGCTCCAACAGGTCGGATATATCGTCGCTTTCAATCTCGCAGTTGCCTACGAACGGCATATTCGAAAAACCGTCCTCTCTTACCACCGTCAAAGAACCGCCCTTTAAACTGCTGTTGCAGACCCCGTCGGCATAACCTCTTATATGCAGAGCCGCATCCGCGGAAACGGATACCGCCCCGTCGCCGTTCTCGGCTTTCACGGTTATTGAAACGCTTCCCTTATCGCTTTTGAGCGAAGAGGCAAGATAGGCGCCGCAGGTCAAAAGTCCGCCTAAAATTTCAGTGGCTTTACCGTCTGTTTTATGAATATCCATCGCCCTCTGTACGAGCTTAGTCGTATCGAGGACGGTCAGCGAAACCTGTCCGCCGCAAATCAGTGTGCGGAGTATCTTATCCATAGTTACCTCTTATAAGCGCAAAACTGTATTCTTTCGCCCTCGGGCGAGCAGGGGTGCGGCTCGCATTCAACACGGTCAAAGCCGACTTCTTCGAGCGCTTTTATAACCGTCTCTTCCCTGTGCGCAAACTGAATATGCGTCTCCTCCGCCCTTTCGAAAAGTCCGTCGGGGCGTTTTATAAAGAAGGTCAAGTCCATTTTAACGCCGCTCTCCGTCTGAGTATTGAACCAGACATATGACAGCTCGTCGCGCTCCTCGGCAAAGACGTTATTTCCCAGCGTCTCTCTTATTTTCTTTTCACTGCTTATATCAAAAAAGAACGCACCGCCTTTTGACAGAGCGGAATAGACGTGCGAAAACGCCGTTTTAAGCTTTTCGGGGGACACGTAGTTCAGACAGTCGTTTACGGCGGTACAGAAATCCACCTTTCGGCACAATTTCAGTTTGCATATATCGCCGAGTAAAAATTCACAGCGGACGCCATCTTTTGCGGCGAGCGTCTTTGCCTCTGACAACATCTCGGGCGAGACGTCCATTCCGTCCACCCGATAACCCGCTTTATTGAAAGCGCGCGTAAAATAACCGTTACCGCAACCTATATCCAGTCCGAGCCGTCCGCAACCCGCCTTAACTATTTTATCTAACAAATACTGCGACCATTTAGCATAGTCGCAGTCTGCGTTTAAATATTCGAAAAAGCCGCCCAGAACGGAATAGCTTTCAGCCATAGATTACTTCCTGTTTAAAAGGTTGTTTTGCGAAACCTTCTTCTTTTTGCCCTTCTTACCGTCCTGCGAAAGCGCCTTTTCGCGCTCGGCGAACAGTCTCTCGTACTCGACGTACTTAGTATCCTTTTTGTGGGCTTCGTAGTATTCGTCCAGCTCGCCCTGAATTTTCTGTCTGTCGCCCGAGACGCGCGCCAAGTCCGCACGCGTGTAAGTCACGCCTATTTCGGCAACTTCCGTACCGCCGTCAATGGGACGCATAGGACGGCCTACGAGCTCGCTCTTGCCCGCCGCCAGAAGCTCTCTTGCGGCTGCCTTTTCTTCCTGCTCCTTCTCTGCGGCAAGCTCCTTGGGGGTAAGTTTTGCTTTTCTTTCTTCCTCTTCCTTTACAATTGCCGGAGAAACAAACATATCGAATACCCACTGGGTAAACGCGAGCCAGCACAAGAGTATGAACGAAAACCCGAGGAAGATAAATACGATAAGTCCGATGATGAGCATCAGTCTTACCTTAAGACCTATTATAAGCAACCATACGGGTATCAGCGCGAACCCGAGCATAAATATGGTCTGTAATATTGTGCCGAACATCAGAACGAAGCTGTTCTTGATTAAAAACTTGGGTTTTACCTTATAGCTTACTCCAACCGCCATTATCCAGCTTAAAACCACTCCCACAAGGACGGTTGCTATTATCATAAATACCTGCGCGGTAATGGGACCTGCTTTGGACGCGCCGTTAGCTATCTGCAAAGCCGACCAGTCGGATATACTGAGAGCGCCGAACATAAACACCATAAATATCATCACGGGAAAGGCTACGTTGAAAAAGCAGACCTTAATTCCGTGGAAATATCCTTTAATCGAAAACTGACCGTTGGTGTGTATAAGTTTCTTTATCGAATAGCACGCCCCCGCAAGACCGATGGACGCGATTATTCCCGCGACTATTAGAAGCGAATAGAACATTAAATCCGCCGACAGCGTTATACTTTCCGCCATACCTACGGTACTCGGCGTCATCGGAGGAGTAAACAGCGCGTTTGCCGAAAGCGGATAGGTCATACCCATCTGTCCGATGTAAACCGAACGGATATAAACTACCGCCACCCCGGGAACGAAAAACAGCAGGGTTAAAACGTTTATTATTACGAACTTGACGAAATTGCTTTTGAACAGCGTCCAGGTATCGCCCCAGCGACCCTTGGGAACGTGCGTTCTCGCATAGTCGGCAAGTTCGTTGCCTTCGAGTTCGCTTACCTTATTTTTTGCGGCAGCCTTTGTCTGAGCCATTTAATATACCTCTTACCCGCAAAGTAATGCCTTACGGGCGCTTTTTTCTAATATTATACAGCATAGGGAAAATTATTTCAATTATTTTGCTTTAAAGAATGAAAAAAGAATATATTTTTCTTTGACTTTTATACTGCCTTATGATATTATTTTTTTGCTGAATAGAGGAGCGGCTGAGCATCAGTACCCGATAAAACGACAAACCTTATGGCGGTTTATATTTACGGGAAAAGGGCATCGCCGCCGAAGCTTTAAGTAAATGCCATAACCTTAAAGCTGGGCGCAACGGTCAATACCCTTGCGACTGTCACGGTCTGCGTGTTGCGCTATTTGCAGTAAGATGTTATTTGCGGCGCGTTTCGGCGTCGTTATTTTTTTATTGTGGGTAACCAAATTTACGTTTCGGAGAATATTTATGAAGAAGTACAAAGTTGGAATTATAGGCGCTACCGGTATGGTAGGTCAGAGGTTTATAACCCTTTTGGAAAACCACCCCTGGTTCGAGCCCGTCGTTTTGGCGGCGAGTGCGAATTCGGCGGGTAAGGCGTACAAGGACGCGGTTAAAAAGTGGCTGATGTCCTCTCCTATGCCCGAAAAGGTTAAAAATATAGTCGTTTCGGACGCGACCGCCGATATGCAAAAAATCGCGCAGTCGGTAGATTTTTGCTTCTGCGCGGTCAATATGAAAAAGGACGAAATACGCGCACTCGAGGAAGCCTACGCAAAGCTCGAATGTCCGATAGTTTCAAACAATTCGGCTCACCGCTTTACCCCCGACGTGCCTATGATTATACCCGAAGTAAACGCCGACCACCTCGAAATCATCGCTTCGCAGAGAAAGAGGCTGGGCACCAAACGCGGCTTTATCGCCGTCAAGAGCAACTGCTCGCTTCAATCCTACGTTCCGCTTCTGCACCCCTTGAAGAAATTCGGCGTTAAATGCGCCGCAGTCACTACCTATCAGGCGATATCGGGCGCGGGCAAGGTCTTCGAGACAATGCCCGAAATAGGCGACAACGTCATTCCCTATATCGGCGGCGAGGAAGAAAAGAGCGAAAAAGAGCCTTTGAAAATCTGGGGCGAAATGAAAAACGGAGAAATCGTTCCCGCAAACGAGCCTAAAATAACCGCTCAGTGTTTGCGCGTTCCCGTTTCCGACGGTCACACCGCGGCGTGCTTCGTAAGTTTTGAAAAGAAACCTTCAAAGGAAGAAATTTTAGCCGCCTGGAAGGAGTTTGCGGGAGAGCCTCAAAAGCTTGACCTCCCCTCCGCTCCCAAGCAGTTTATTCACTATTTCGAAGAGGACAACCGTCCTCAGCCCGCACTTGACAGAAATACCGAACGCGGTATGGCGGTATGCGCGGGAAGGCTGAGAGAGGATAATCTTTTCGACTACAAATTTATAGGCTTTTCACACAACACTCTGCGCGGAGCCGCAGGCGGCGCCGTACTTTTGGCGGAGCTTTTAGCCGCAAAAGGCTATTTCGATTAATTGAAAGGGAGAAATAATGAAAGGTTTTTTTAAGGGCACGGCAACTGCGATGATTACCCCGTTTTTTAAGGACGGCGGTGTCAATTTCGGCGCATTTGCACAGATGATAGAATATCAGATTGCCGCGGGTACCGACGCGCTTGTAGTTCTCGGCACGACGGGCGAACCCTCCACTATGACGGACGAAGAAAAGGTCTCCGTTATGCAATTTGCCGTTGAAAAGATAAAAGGGCGTGCCAAAGTAATATTCGGAACGGGCAGTAACTGCACGGCTAACGCCGTGGCGGCAAGCGTGCGTGCCGAACAGCTCGGAGCGGACGGACTTTTATGCGTCACCCCCTACTACAATAAGTGCACTCAAAAGGGTATTATAGAATACTACAAAGCCATATGCGGCGCAGTACATATTCCCGTAATCGCATACAACGTTCCCGGCAGAACGGGCGTAAATATTCTTCCCGCGACCGCGGAGGAGATTGCTAAAATTCCCAATATGGCGGGCATTAAGGAAGCCTGCGGCAATATGGAGCAGATTTGCGAAACTATGCGCCGTATACGCCCCTACACCGATTTGTATTCGGGCGACGATAACCTCAATCTGCCCATCTTAGCCATAGGCGGCGCGGGACTTATCTCTGTCGCAAGCAACGTAGCGCCCGCAGAGGTCAAGAAGGTTGCAAGCCTCGTTTTAGAGGGCAACCTTACAGAGGCGAACAAATTGCAGGATACCCTTCTCCCTCTTATCGACGCCTGCTTTACGGAAGTTAATCCCATACCCGTCAAGTACGGCTGCGAGTGCATAGGTCTCGATGCGGGCGTTCCCCGTTCTCCTCTGACCGAACTTGAAGACGCGCACAAGGAAATTATGAAAAACTGTATTTTAAAGGCAGGTATTAAGAGCTTATGATTAAAATTGCGGTCTGCGGCGCCTGCGGACATATGGGAAAAAACGTATCAGAGCTTTTGCAGGGTGACAAAGAAGCGACGGCACTTTGCGGCGTCGACCCCTTCGGAACGAGCGGCGAAATTGAGATTTTTAAGTCTTTCAAAGACTTAACCGAAAAGCCCGACGTCATTATCGACTTCTCCTCTCCCGCCGCGCTCAAAGAAGAGCTTGAATACTGCGTCGAAAATAAAGTACCCGCCGTAATAGGCTCAACCGGTTTTTCCGCAGAACAGATTGAAGAAATCGAAAACGCTTCGAAAAAGGTCGCAATCTTCCGCACGGCGAACTTCTCGCTCGGCGTAAACCTTCTGTGCAAGCTTGTGAACGAAGCGGCGACAATTCTCGGCGAAGATTTCGATATAGAGATAATCGAAAAGCACCATAACAAAAAAAAAGACGCACCGAGCGGTACCGCTTTGATGCTTGCGGACAGCGCCAACGCGGCGTTCGACGGCGGCAAGCCCTATATAAACGGACGCGAAGGCATATGCGGACAGCGCGGAAACGAGATAGGTATGCACGCGGTTCGCGGCGGAACTATCGTCGGAGAGCACGACGTTTTATTCTGCGGCGAGGACGAAATCATAACGCTCTCCCACTCCGCACGCAGTAAAAAAGTATTTGCGGCGGGCGCGATTAAGGCGGCTAAATGGCTTGCGGGAAAACCTGCGGGACTGTACAGTATGAAAGACATTTTGGATTTTTAACTTTATAAATAACAACAAAAAAGGGTCGCTTTGAAGCGACCCTTTAAATTTCCAATTTAAAACAGCGCTATAAACTGTTTCACCGCGTAGGCTATCGGAACGTTTTTGGGAAGAGCTATTCCCACTCCTCGTACGGGAAGCGCGGGAGTTACGTTGACCTCGAACAGCTCTCCGCTATCGATAACGGGCTGTGCGTACTCGCGCGGAACACAACCAATTCCCATACCTTTTACGGCTAATTTGAGCATTAAATCCCAATTTTCAACCTCTATGTCGGGGTGAAGCTGGATACCGAGCGTCTGTGTGTAAGCCGACAGCGCACGGCGAGCGACCGTGTTTTTTTCTATCATCAAAAGGGGGTATTCCTGTAAGTCGGAAAGCCCTATTTTTTTGCCCTGCAAATGTGAGAAATTTTTACCCGCTACGAAACAATCGGACAGATGCGCCACCGTACCCGTAAAATTGACGTCCTTGTCCTCAATCGGAAGGTTAATAAAACCTATATCGCATTTATTCTCTTTGAGTTGCATCAGGGTTTCGGGCGAGGTACCCGTAATGAGTTCTATTTTAACACCGGGATATTTTTTATTGTACTGCACGATTTTATCCGCAAGCACGTTTGAAAAAATCGCGTCCGTTGCGCCTATCCTTACCGTGCCCGTAGGCGTGGATTTAAGCTCGGACAGATGCTGTTCCGCCTCTTCTAAAAGCGCCAGAGCCTGTTCGACCTGTTTGAATATCAGTTTACCGCCCTGTACGGTCAGCTCCATACCCTTGTGAGTACGGTTGAAAAGAGGTGTTCCAAGCTGATTTTCAAGCTGTTTTATCGCCTGAGATACCGCGGGCTGAGAGATGAACAACTCCTCCGCCGCCTTTGTGAGCGACCCGCATTTCGCTACCGTATAAAATACTCTGTATAATTCGAGATTGACCATTTGTTATCCTCTATTTTCCTACGCAGAATTTTTTAAAAACCGTATCTATAATCTCTTCGTTAGCGGTCTCGCCCGTGACTTCTCCGAGCGCCTCCCAGCAAGCTTTAATATCCAGAGATATTAAATCGAGCGGAAAATCACCCGTAGCCGCTATTGCCGCGTCCAGTCTGCCCTTGGCGCGAACCAGCGCGAGATAGTGCCTTTCCTCTATTAAAAATTCGCCGTCGAGCGACCTTCCGCCCGTAGTCTTTTCGGCGATAAGCTTTTTAAGTGTTTCAAGCCCTTCGCCCGTAACCGCAGATACCGCAACGTCGAATTCGCCCTTTGCTTTATTTTTGTCGGTCTTTGAAAAGAGGTTGATAATCGGCTTTCCTTCTACCTTTTCGGCGGCTGAAAAGTCGCCCTTGTCCGAGACGCATATCACAAGGTCGGCGGAACTTAAAGCCGCCTTTGCCCTGTCTATGCCTATGCTCTCGATTTCGCCCGCGTTTTCGCGTATGCCCGCAGTGTCCGTTAAATTATATTTAACGCCGTCTATTTCGATAGTGCCCTCTACCGCATCGCGCGTCGTGCCTGCAACGGGTGAAACTATTGCCTTGTCGTAGCCCAAAAGTGCGTTTAATAAGGAAGATTTGCCGACGTTCGGCGAGCCGCAAATGGCTACCGACACGCCGTTTTTTATAAGTCTGCCCGTTCGGTAACCCGAAATCAAATCGCCTATTTCACCGCTTATACGGCTTAAATCTTCGGCTAAGCCGCCGAGCTCGGTCTCTTCGATACCCTCTTCGGGATAGTCGGTGTCCGCGGCTATCTGCGCGAGAATATCCTTTAACTTTTGCTGTACCGCAACGACCTTATTCGTTAGCTTTTCACGGTACAGTAGTCCGCCCGCACGCAGTTCGGCGAGGCTCTCGGCGTTTATCATATCCACCATACCCTCGGCGGAAGACAGCGAGAGTTTGCCGTTGACGAAGGCGCGTTTTGTAAACTCGCCGCCAGAGGCGGCGCGTGCGCCCGCGTTTAAGGTCGCCTTGAATACTCCCCTTGCAATCTGCACACCGCCGTGACAGTGAAATTCCACCACGTCCTCACCCGTAAAAGATTTCGGCGCTTTGAAATATACGCACATGCCGAAATCGGTGAATTTTTCGCAGATTATATTTCCCGCGTACATACGGTTGGGCTCGAAACTTAAAACTTCCTTACCGCCTGTCGGCTTGAACATTTTTTTTGCTATTTCGAGACAACCGCCGCCGCTCATTCTTATTATTGCAACGCCTCCCGCTCCCGAAGGAGTGGATATTGCCGATATAATCTCGTCAGTCATAATCAAAACTCAAAAGTCCATAAACTTAACTTATACCCTGATTATAGCACCTCTTATTTTTTTTAGCAATTAAAAAAGCGGAAATTTGCATTTCCGCTTTAAAAATTTAACCTTGAGGTTTACATACCGCCGAACGGGTCGTCGGGTCTGCCGCTATCGTTTTGAGAGCTGTTTTCGCCAAGACCGTCGAAGGGGTCGTCGGGCTTGCTCTGACCGTTCGGCTGTCCGCCCTGGTTATACCCCTGGTTGTAGTTGTTGCCGTAATAGCTTCCGTCGCCCGTCGGGGGAGGATTGTTGCGCATATACTCCTGATACATTGCGTATCTGCGCTGTTGCTGTTCTCTTATATAGTCCGCGTAGCTCTTGCCCCTGTTGTTTCTGACCGCGAACATCAAAATTCCGCGTATGGGGAAAAAGATTGAAAGAAGCGAAAACAGAATATATCTGCCCGATGCGTAGGTGCGGAAGAACGATATAGTAAGAAACACGTTAAATATAACGTATACGAGACTTATCCAGTCCATAATGTAGGTGTCGAGCCTGCTGAATATCCACCACGCCCAGTTTAAGCTTGCGGGGAAGTTTGCCGTCTGCTCGTAACCGGTTATCAGTTCTATGCCGCTGTAATATAAACTCGGCTCTTTTACGGGAGTGGCGTATCCGCCGTTAAAGATTAAAAACATAGAAACGTAGTATAAAATTTTCAGCGTGAACAGGACCGCGTCAAGTATTGCGAGCGCCAGACCCACCTGCTTGGCGTTGAGTTTGAAAATCTTATTCTTCTGCGAAACCACGCCTAAGTAATATATATTCAGGAAAGGCACGAACGCCATCCAGGGCTTAGAGTAGCCCTCGCGCTTGCCTATCGTGTACAGCGCAACGCTCTGCAATGCGTAAATTACCGCAAACACTGCGGCGCCGAACACGAAATACGACCATAGATAAACTTTGTTTACGTCGCCGCCGATTTGCGCAATCAGGTCGGCAGCGTCCACGAATTTGAAAAATTCCATTATTCTCCTCTTGTTTTTGCGGTCAGACTGAGTTAACCCCGTCCGAATATTATTTTATTACCGCTATGTATAAAATATAAAATAGCTCTGTGAAAATTGAGTGATAAAAGCTGAGACTGTCAGCTCTTAAACAGTTCTGCGCCGTAGTCGACGGAGTACAAAGTAAGTCCGTAAGCGGGCATCGTTTTACCCACGAGTTTCCTGTCGCCCGTATCAAGCGAATTTATTATATCCTCTCTCTTAATTCTGCCGCTTGCATAGCCGAGTATTGTCCCGACCATAGTTCTGACCATATTATAGAGAAAACCGCCTCCGCAAACCGCAAAGTTTATAAGTCCGTCCCTCTCGAAAACGTCGAGAGAGAAAATTTCTCTTACCGTGGTTTTTACCGACGAGCCGCTGGCGCAGTAAGCCTTGAAATCGTGAACGCCGACAAATAGCGCCGCCGCCTCTCGCATTTTTGCAATGTCGGCACTTCCCTGCACCTGAACTGCGTATCTGTCTTTTAGCGGGTTGCGGCAGTCGGAGAAATATACCGAATAGATATAAGTCTTTTTCTTAGCCGAACGGTTGGCGTCGAAGCCCGTCGGCGCGGGCACCGAACTAAGTACCGAAATATCCTGCGGAAGGTGACAATTAAGCGCGGCGGCTACCCTCTCGGGGGGGATAATCTTTTGCATATCCATATGACAGACCTGTCCCGCCGCGTGGACGCCCGCGTCCGTTCTTCCGCTTGCGGTAATCACCGCCGTCTCGCCGAACGCCTCCTCCGCCGCGCGAAGAAGCTCGCTCTGCACGGTTATTCCGTTTTTCTGCACCTGCCAGCCGCAGTAATTCGTGCCGTCGTAGCAAACCTTTAAAACGTATCTCATTATATCACCACGTAGGGATAAATCTGAGGCCAGATATTCCAGCCGTAAATATTCAAAAGTATTACACCCGCTATCAAAACGCCTGCGAAGAAAACGCCTATAATATCACGCCAGCCGAAGGTGAGCTTTTTGTATTTGGTGCGCTTTTTAGCCGAGCCGTAACACCTTGCGTCCATTGCATCGCCAAGCTCTTCGGCACGCCTGAACGCGCTGATAAGAAGCGGAATAAGCACGGGTATAATTGCCTTTACGCGCTTGAAAATATTGCCCGAATCGAACTCCGCACCCCTCGCCTTCTGCGCCGAAATAATGCGGTTGGTCTCGTCTATCAGGGTAGGAATAAAGCGAAGCGCGATACTCATTATAAGCGCGAGAACGTGCACGGGAATTTTAATCAAAGTCAGCGGAAACAGCAAACTTTCGAGACCGTCGCATAAGGTGACGGGCGTGGTCGTAAGCGTTAAAAGAGCCGAACCCATTACGAGGAAAAACAGCCTTACCGTTAAGAACGCCGCAAAAATTATACCTTCGGTATAAATGTGGAAAATCTTCCAGCTCCAAAGAAGATTTTTGCCGCCGTGGAAAAAGACGTTTAAAAGCGAGGTTATAACGAGTATGGCTATTATACCCTTTATAGAACGCAGTACCGAAAAGAAGGGTACGCGCGCCGCGATTATCGCTGTTAAAAGTATAAGTCCGCACAGCGCGAGAGCGTAGAAATTGTTCGCGATAAACAGCATTACTATATACGCGATTAAAAACAGTAATTTCAGCCGCGGGTCAAGTCTGTGAACGAAGGACTTGACGGGATAGTACTGACCGAAGGAAACGTCGTTAAGCATCTGCGCCCCCCTTCAAAGCCGTAACGGCTTTTTCGGCAAAGTCCTTTGCCGTACAGTCGCACTCTATACACAGTCCCCTGTTTTCAAGCTCTCTGCAAATTTTCGAAGTTAAAGGAATATCCAGACCGAGAGCGAACAGCTCGTCCGCGCGTGCAAAGATTTTCGCGGGCGCGTCGCAGGCGAAAATTATACCGTCCGACACCACGCAGGCGCGGGTACAGTTTTCGGCTATCTCGTCCATATCGTGAGAAACTATTATTACCGTCTTGCACCAGTCGCCGTGAAGCGAGTGCAAGAGCTTCATTATCTCTCTCTTTCCTAATGGGTCGAGACCCGCCGCAGGCTCGTCCAATACCAGAATTTTGGGTTTAGTGACTATTACCCCCGCTATCGCAACGCGGCGCTTCTGTCCGCCCGACAAATCGAACGGCGACTTTTCCTTGACGTCCTCATAGTTCAGTCCGACTGCCTCTAAGCTTTCTTTTACCGCCTTATCGACTTCCTCTTTGGGAAGGTCGGGACGGAAATTTTTAAGTCCGAACGCAACGTCCGAAAATACCGTTTCGGCAAAGAGTTGGTACTCGGGGTACTGGAACACCATACCGACGTCGGCGCGCAAATCGCGCCACTTGCATTTCTTGTCCGACAGGTCGTATTTGCCCACCGTTATTTTAGGTTCGGGGGGCGGCTGTACGCCCTTTTTAGCCTTGGGTTTTTTATATCTTTTGAGCGTCTGCGGAAGTCTTATGAGCGCGTTCAAATGCTGAACCAAAGTAGACTTACCGCTTCCCGTATGTCCGATTATACCGAAGAACTCGCCCTCGCCTATGTGAAGGTTTACCTCTTTGAGCGCCTTGGTTGCAAACGGCGACTTTTTTGAATAGGTATACGACAGATTGCGGATATCTATATCCCACTCGCCGTGCATCTCTTCCGTTGTGTTTTTTTCGTCGGTTACGGGCTTAAAGCCGTCCTTCGCCTTTTCAGCTATCTCTTCTGCGAGCGTTTCGGGTGAAAGACAGTCTTTTATATCTATGCCCGCAGAGCGTACGTCCTCGCAAATTCTACCTATTTCAGGAAGGCAGAGATTGAACTTTTCAAGCTCTTTTCCCATACCGAAAATCTCTTCGGGCGTGCCCGAAGCAACGAGCTCGCCTCCGCTCATTACTACTGCTCTGTCAGCAAGTAACGCCTCTTCCAAGAAGTGGGTAATCAGTATTACTGTCATACCCTCTTGCTTGTTCAGACGGCAGGCAACCTCGGTAACTTCCCTTCTGCCCTTAGGGTCGAGCATAGCCGTACTCTCGTCTAAAATGAGCACGTCGGGCTTTATCGCAAGCACGCCCGCAACCGCAATTCTCTGTTTCTGTCCGCCAGAGAGCCTCGTAGGCGTGGCGTGACGATAGTCCTGCATACCCACGGCGGAGAGCGCCCAGTCTATTCTTCTGCCTATCTCTTCGCGTGCTACTCCTAAATTTTCGGGACCGAACGCGACGTCGTCCTCGACGATTGACGCGACCATCTGGTTGTCGGGGTTTTGAAAT